>SKLC01000203.1 GCA_007123425.1 Nitriliruptoraceae bacterium | reverse complement strand
CGCCGCTGACGTCGCCGAGCGCCGCGCGGCCGAAGGCGTCGGCGGCATCCTCGGCGTGCAGGGTCTGCAGGCGCAGGCCCGGCAGGTCGGGGACCACCGGCACCAGCGAGGGGCGCAGCAGCGCGCCCGGGACCAGGGGGCCCGCGAACAGGCGCCGCTGCTCCGGCGCCGAGGCGCGCTGGAAGATGAACCCCGGGCGCATGCGCACCACCCGCAGCTCGGGGTGGCGCAGCTCGAGCGCATCGAGCACGCGCTCGAGGTAGGCCTTCTCCCTCCCGTAGGCGGCAGTCGGCAGGGCGTGCGTGGGCCAGGACTCGTCCACGCGACCCGACTGCGGGCCGGGGGCGTAGGCGCCGACCGAGGAGGCGTGCACCAGTGCGCCCGCGCCCGCGCGCGCGGCCGCCTCGAACAGCCGGATGCTGCCGCGGACGTTCGCGCGCCAGGTCCGCACGGGATCGCGCGTGGGCTGGAAGATCCAGGCGAGGTGGACCACCGCGTCCGCCCCGGCGAGCAGCGACACCAGCTCCTCGTCGTGATCGTGGTGCGGGGCGGCCTGGCCGCTGCCCGGGACACGGTGCTCCGCGCGGGGGTCGCCGAGCGCCAGGTCGACGGTCGCCCACGTGGTCTTGGGCGGCGACCAGTCGGGGCGGCGGCGGGCGAGCCCGACGATGGAGGACACGCGCGGGTCGTGCGCCAGCTGGGAGACCAGGGTGCTGCCGATGTTGCCGGTCGCGCCGGTGATCACGATGCGCATCGGTGCCTCGATCTGTCTCGACGTCCTTCCGACCATGGCGCTCGTGCAGGGGCCGGGCGAGCGCCATCACCGTGGGACGGCCACTGGCCGGGTGCCGTGACGGCCGTAGGGCACCGTCGTGTCTGCGTGGTCGGGCCGACCTTCGACCGCGGCCGGACAGCAGGGGGCACGAGGCGCGGGCGTGGCACGGCGCCTCGCATGCTCGGTCGGGTGGCCCGACGAGTCACCCCGGAGGACGAAGGAGAGACCATGGCGCTCGCAGAAGTGTTGCGCGACCACGGCGACCGGCTGCGTACGGAGCAGCTGGTGACGGTCATCGAGGCGGCCAGTGACTGTGCCGCCCATTGCGAGGCGTGCGCCGACGCATGCCTCGAGGAGGGTGATCCGTCGCTCACCCGCTGCATCCGCAGTGACCTCGACTGCGCGGACGTCTGCCACGCGACCGCCAAGGTCGTGGGGCGCGCCGGCGCCTCGGGAGCCCCGTGGCTGGAGCTGGTCGAGGTCTGCGCACAGGCCTGTGCGAGCTGCGCCGAGGAGTGCGAGCAGCACGCTGACCATCACGACCACTGCCGCGCCTGCGCGGAGGCCTGCCGCCGGTGCGAGCAGGCCTGTCGCGACCTGCTCGCCACCGTGGCGTGACGGCCTACCCGGCGCTGGCGTGCCGGAGCGCGCGCCAGCGTTGGAGCAGCTTGTCCAGCTCCACCACCACCAGCACCGTCGCCGCGATCAGGGCCAGGCGCCACCAGGCGTCGAGGCTGATCGGCTCCACCCGCAGCACCAGCTGCGTGAAGGGCAGGTAGAGCGCTCCGATGTGGGCTCCGAGCGCGCCCATCTGAGCGAGCAGCAGGAACCGATTGGAGGTCAGCGGGACCTGCAGCACCGACCGCCGCTCCGAGCGGCTGCTGCCGAGGTGGAACGCCTGGAAGACCACCAGCGTCGTCAGCGCCACCGTGCGCGCCTGCTCGATGGACATGTCCTGGCCCAGCGCCCAGTCGAACATCACCAGGCCGCCCACGGTCATCGTGGCCCCGACCAGCAGGGTGCGCCACCACAGCAGCGGCGTGATGATCTGCTCGCGCCGCTTGCGGGGCGGGTGCTCGAGCACGTCGGGCTCGCCGGGCTCGAAGGCCAGCGCGAGGTCCTGCAGTCCCTTGGTGACGAGGTTGAGCCACAGCAACTGCGCGGGGACCATGATCAGCGGCCACCCGAGCACCATCGCGATCGGGATGACCATGAAGGTGCCCACGCCGGTGGACAGCAGGAAGAAGGTCACCTTGCGGACGTTGTCGAAGGTGACCCGCCCGCCCTCGACGGCGGCGTGGATGCTCACGAAGTTGTCGTCGGCCAGCACCATGTCGGCGGCCTCGCGCGCGACGTCGGTACCGGCCTGGCCCATCGCCACGCCGATGTCGGCCGCCCGCAGCGCGAGCGCGTCGTTGACGCCGTCCCCGGTGACCGCCACGACCTCGCCCGCGGCCCGCGCCGCCTCGACGATGCGCAGCTTGTGTGTCGGGGAGGTCCGGGCGTACACCGCGACCCGACCGATCAGCTCACGCAGCTGCTCGTCGTCGATCCCATCGAGGTCCTCGCCGGTGAGCACCTCGGTGTCGCCGTCGTCGACGATGCCCAGCTGCCGGGCGATCGCGGTGGCGGTGGCCGCGTGGTCGCCGGTGATCATCACCACCCGCTGGCCGGCGCGGTGGCAGCCCTCGATCGCCTCCGCCACGCCCTCACGCGGCGGGTCGAGCATGCCCTGCAGGCCGAGGAACACCAGGCCTCGTGGGTCGTCCTCGACGAGCTCGGTGGGGTCGACGTCGCCGGGGTGGCGGCGCATCGCGAACGCCAGCACGCGCAGGCCACGGTCGGCCATGCGCTGCACCTCCCGGCGGACCACCTCGCGGTCGAGCTCGCGCCTGCCGGCGGCGGTGTGGCACATGGCCAGGACCCGCTCGGGGGCGCCCTTGACGAACACCACGTGCTCGTCGCCGGCCCGCCGCACCGACGCCGCGTACTGGTTCTCGGGCTCGAAGGGGATCTCGCCCACCTCGGCGTAGGCGTCCTCGCAGTCGACGGGCTCGATGCCCAGCCGTGCGGCCGCCACCAGCAGCGCCGTCTCGGTGGGGTCGCCGCGCGTGCGCACCCCCTCGTCGGTGTAGACGATCTCCGACTCGTTGGCGACCACGCCGGCGAGCAGCGTCAGCGACCGGGCGTCGGCGTCGAGATCCGGGGGCGCCACCTCGGCGACCTCGCGCGGGTCGGCCGGGATGCCGGCCTCCTCGAGGTCGAGGTGGTCGTCGAGGGTGACGACCTCCTGGACCGTCATCCGGTTCTCGGTGAGCGTGCCGGTCTTGTCCGAGCCGATCAGCGTGGTGCTGCCCAGCGTCTCGACGGCCGGCAGCCGGCGCACGATGGCGTTGCGCTTGGCCATGCGCCGCACCCCGAGCGCCAGCGCGACCGTGAGCACCACGGGCAGGCCCTCGGGGACGGCGGCGACCGCCAGCGCCGCGGCGGTGAGCAGCAGCTCCCCCGGTGGCTCGCCCAGCGCCAGCCCCAACAGGAAGGTCAGCGCGGCGGAGACGACGACGATGGCGCCGATGATCCAGCCGAAGCGGTCCATGCGCTCCTGCAGCGGGGTGGTGGGCACCTCCGCGGACTCCAGGCGCTCGGAGATCCGGCCCAGCTCGGTGGTCCGACCGGTGGCGACCACCACCCCGCGGGCCCGCCCGCTGGCGGTGGTCGAGCCGGCGTAGGCCATGCAGGCGCGGTCGCCCAGCTGGGCGTCCTCGTCGACCGGGTCCGTGCGCTTGCTCGCCGGCACCGACTCGCCGGTGAGCATGGACTCGTCGATGCGCAGCGCCGCCGCCGACAGCAGCCGCACGTCGGCGGGCACGCGGGCCCCGGACTCGAGCACGACGATGTCCCCGGGCACCACCTCGGCGCTGTCGATCTCCCACTCATGCCCGTCACGCACGACGTGGGCGGTGGGGCTGACCAGCTCCATCAGCGCCAGCACGGAGCGCTCGGCGTTGCGCTCCTGGTACAGCCCGATGGAGGCGTTGAGCAGCAGGACGGCAGCGATCACGGCCGTGTCGACGTACTCGCCGAGCACGAACGTCAGCGCGCCTGCCAGCAGCAGGATGAAGATCAGCGGGCTCTTGAACTGCGCCAGCGCCGTGACCCAGACCGGCGTCGGGCGCACCTCCCGCAGGGTGTTGGGCCCGTGCTCCTCGAGCCGCCGCTGGGCCTCGTCGTCGTGGAGTCCGGCACGCGCGCTGTCCAGCTCCTGCAGCGTCTGCTCCGCCGACAGCGCATGCCAGGCGCCCTCGGAGGGCGCGTGCGCCCCGGTGTCCGCGGGGCGTGCGCGGGACCTGGAGCTCGCCGGGGACATCTCCTGCCGATCGTCACCGCCCACGCCGGCTGATGCGGTGGCGATGGGCACCCTCCCAGCCTGCCGGATGCGGTCCCGTGCGCGCAGTGGCACCGGACCTCGATGAGTGGGGCCGAAGGCCCCGAGACAGGAACGGCCCGTCGCGACCGCGGGCGGGCCCTCGGCCCGCACGGCGCTACGGTCGTGACGAGGCGGGTGCCTCACGCGGAGAGGACGCACGTGCACGAGCCCACGAGCGGGACCGAGCTGATCGACGCGCTCGTCGAGGGCGTCAAGGTCGGTGACAACCTCGTGCTCCAGGGCAGCGGCGACGCGCCGCTCGGGCTGCTGGTGGAGCGCTTCGTGGCCGCGTCCACGGGCGTGGTGCCGCTGGTGCGCGTGAACCTGGCCGCACCGTGGACCGAGCCGAGCAGCGACGAGCTGCTGGTGGTCGACTGGTCGCCCGTGCTCTGCGGGCAGCCCTCCTCGCAGTCGTGGTCGCTCGCCCCCGACGCCACCTTCGAGGAGGCGATCGCGCTGCTGCAGCGGGCGGACGAGGAGGTCGGCACCGGGGCTGCGTTCGTGTTCGACCCGCTCACCGCCGTGGAGCGGGCCTGGGGGGACCAGGCCGCACTGGAGCTGTTCCTGGCCACGTGCCCGCGCCTGTACCGCCGGCGGAGCCTCGCGGTGTGGCCCGTGGCCGGCGACCAGCACCGGCCCGCCTTCCTCCGCCGGCTGGCGGAGATCACCCAGGTGGTCGTGGAGCTGAGCACCGACGAGGCCGGGCTGCGCGTGGAGGTGTCCAAGGCCGACGGGCGCGAGGCCGGCGTGGTGGGCCGCAGCGTCCACGCGGAGGTGGTGGGTGGCGATCTGCGCCCGATCGGCGAGCCCGTCAACACCCGCCAGCGGCTGGGTGCCACGATCCGTGAGCAGCGGCTCGCCCAGGGCCACTCGCAGGCGGAGGTCGCCCGGCGCGTGGGCATCACGCCCTCCGCGCTCTCGCAGGTCGAGCGTGGCGTGCGGGGGCCCTCGGGGGACACGCTGGTGCGCCTCTGGGAGGTCCTGGGGGTCCCCTTCGGGCCGGGCGACGGGGCCGGGTCGGGCTACCAGGTGGCCCGACGCAGCGGCCGCGAGCGCAGCCGACTGCAGGAGGGCCTGACCGCCGAGCGCCTCGTGCGCAGCACGGAGACGGGGGAGGTGTGGCTGCTGGAGCTCGCGCCCATGGCAGCCGGCAGCCAGGCGCCGTTCGCGGTCAAGGCCCCCGAGACCGTGGTCGTGCTCGAGGGCGTGCTCGACCTCCAGCTCGGGGGCCGTGGGGAGACCCTGCAGGAGGGCGACGCGCTGGTGACCACGGCCGCGCCGGTGACGGGCTGGGCCAACCCCGGGGGTGAGCCGACCCGGGTGCTGTGGACGCTCCACCGCTGACTCGGGGTGGTGCTTCACGCCGGTGGGGTAGCATGAAGCAACGCTTCACTGTCTGGAGGGTCGTCCATGGCCATCGACGCGTCGACCGTTCGTGTTCCGCTCGTGCTCACCGCCGAGGGCCGGGCGTGGCTGCAGGCGCGCCTGGAGCGCGCCACCGCCCGCCTCGAGCGGGTCGGCGACGAGCTCGCCACCGAGCGCACCGACGAGCTGCTGCTCGAGCGGGCCCAGCTCACCGAGCAGGTCGAGGAGCTCTCCCAGCTGCTGCGCGACGCGGTCGCCCCGGGCGAGGTCGTCGACGACCCGACCCTCGTCGAGCTCGGCGACGAGGTGGTGGTCGAGTTCCCCGACGGCTCCCGGGAGACCTTCCTGCTCGTCCACCCCGCGGAGGCCGGGCTCGACGAGCACCGCACCTCGGCGGACTCGCCGCTGGCCCAGGCGGTGCTCGGCAGTCGTCCCGGCGATCGCGTGACGGTGACCTCGCCGGCCGGGGCCTACGGCTGCACCGTCGTCAGCCGCGAGCGCATCGGCTGACGCGGTCGCGCAGTGGATGGTTCCCGCTGCGCTCGGGCCGCTCACCGGCTCCGGCAGAGCGGGCCCCGGCCCGAGCGAAGGGATACCGTCCGCCATCGGTCCGGCGCCGTACGGGTGCAGCACGGCCCGGAACCACATCCAGCCTCGCCCACGCGTCGCGGCTCGCCCGCGACCCGGCCATCCCACGAGGGTCCGTGACCTTGTCCCGCACCCACGCCGTCGCGCTCACGGCGCTGCTCGCCCTCGTGGCGGGTCTGCTGCCCACGCTCGCCGCCGCGCAGCAGGCCGAGCAACGGCAGCTGCAGCAGGCCCGTGACCGCATGGCCAGCCTCGCCCAGGACCTCGAGCAGGCGGAGGCCGAGCTCGGCGACCGCGACGAGGAGCTCGAGGACGCCGACCGCCGCCTCAAGGAGGTCGAGGCGGTCGTCAACGAGGTCGCCGCGGCCGTGGACCGCCAACAGGGCGCGGTCAACGAGGCACAGCGTCGCCTCGAGGCCGTCGAGGCCGAGGCCGAGGAGGTCTTCGAGGCGTTCGCCGACCGCGCCGCGAGGATGTACAAGGAGGGGCCCAACCTCTCCTTCCAGGTGCTGCTGAGCTCGGGCGACGCCCAGGACGCGATGTCGCGCACCTCCTACCTACGGGTGGCCACCCAGGCCGACCGGGCCTCGCTGGAGTCGCTCGACGCGGCCCAGACCGCGGTGGACGCCGAGCGTGACCGCCTGCAGGTCGAGCAGGACCGCCTCGAGGAGATGCTCGCGGAGCAGGAGGAGCTGCTCGAGGAGGCGGAGCGGCTGCGCGAGAGCCGGGCGCTGGCCGCGGCGGACGCTCGCGCCGAGGTCGAGCAGCTCGAGGCGGAGCAGGACGACCTCGAGGACGAGCAGGCCGAGCTCGAGGCGCTGATCCGCCAGCGTCAGGAGGAGGAGCGACAGCGCCGCGAGGAGGAGCGCCGCGAGCAGGAGCGGCTCGAGGAGGAGCGCCGGGAGCAGGAGCGTCGCGAGGCCGAGCGTGAGGCCGAGGCCGAGCGCGAGGCCAGCAGCAGCACCAGCTCGAACGGCTCCAGCGGCTCCAGTGGCTCGAGCGGGTCCAGTGGCTCGAGCGGTTCGAGCAGCGGGGGAGGGGCGCAGACCTCGGCGCCGTCCTCGTCGGGCTTCGCCTGGCCGATGTGCGCACCGGTGACCTCGGAGTACGGGCCCCGCTGGGGCCGCATGCACCGCGGCATCGACCAGGGCGCGTCCACGGGGACCCCGATCGGCGCGAGCAAGGCCGGCACGGTCATCTTCGCCGGGTGGCAGGGCGGCTACGGCAACCTCGTCCTCGTCGACCACCACGACGGCGTGGTCACCGCCTACGCCCACATGAGCCGGATCGGCGTGAGCCAGGGCGCCTCGGTCTCCCAGGGCCAGACGCTCGGTGCCGTGGGCAGCACCGGCAACTCCACCGGGCCGCACCTGCACTTCGAGACCCGGGTCAACGGCAGCGCGGTCAACCCGCGCCAGTACCTGCCCGGCAGCCCCTGCTGAGTCGG
>SKLC01000245.1 GCA_007123425.1 Nitriliruptoraceae bacterium | reverse complement strand
GGGAGGTGCTGTGCATCCGCGTGCTCGGCGGGTCCGGGCGGCGCTACGCGTCGGTCGGGGATACGTTCGTCGGCACCGTCAAGCAGGCCATCCCGCAGTCCAACGTCAAGGCGGGCGAGGTCGTGCGCTGCGTCGTCGTGCGCACCGCCAAGGAGCGCCGCCGCACAGACGGTTCCTACATCCGCTTCGACGAGAACGCCTGCGTGATCATCCGCCCCGACGGCAGCCCCCGCGGGACCCGCATCTTCGGTCCCGTCGCCCGTGAGCTGCGTGAGGGCCGGTTCATGAAGATCGTCTCGCTGGCCCCGGAGGTGCTGTAGATGCGTCGCATCCGCAAGGACGACCAGGTAGAGGTCATCGCGGGCAAGGATGCCGGCAAGGCCGGCCGCGTCGTGAAGATCTTCACCGACCGTGACCGCGTGCTCGTCGAGGGCGTCAACTACGTCACCAAGCACGAGCGTGTGCAGGCGCCCGGCCGAGGTGCCCAGGAAGGCGGCATCATCGAGACCGAGGCCGCCGTGCACATCTCCAACGTCCTGCCCGTGTGCCCCTCGTGCGACGAGGCCACGCGCGTGGGCTACGTCTACGAGGTCGAGGGCGACCGCCGCAGCAAGGTCCGGCGCTGCAAGAAGTGCGACGCCACCTTCTAGGCCGCAGCGCCGTGACGGCCACGACACCATCCACCCGGTAGGGCCCGGCCCGTCCGCTGGACGCGGGATCTGCGCCACGCCACCGACGAGCCCGCAGCGGACTCGGCGGCGAGGGCGAGTCGGACCCCACACCCCGGAGAGAGACATGAGCAGCACCACCACCGCACCGTCCCCGCGGCTCAAGCACCGCTACCGCGAGGAGATCGCCCCGCGCCTCAAGGAGGAGCTGGGGCTGGACAACGTGATGCAGATCCCCAAGCTCGACAAGATCGTGCTCAACGTCGGGCTGGGCGAGGCCGTCAACGACTCCCGCGCACTCGAGAACGCGATGCAGGATCTGGCCACCATCTCCGGCCAGAAGCCGCGCGTGAACCGGGCCCGCAAGTCCATCGCCGGCTTCAAGGTCCGTGAGGGCATGCCCATCGGCGTCAAGGTGACCCTGCGCGGTGACCGGATGTGGGAGTTCTTCGACCGGCTGCTGTCGGTCGTGCTGCCCCGCGTGCGCGACTTCCGGGGCCTGAACCCCAAGAGCTTCGACGGGCGCGGCAACTACACCTTCGGGTTCACCGAGCAGCTGGTGTTCCCCGAGATCTTCTACGACGACATCGACGCCATCCGCGGGATGGACGTCACCATCGTGACCACGGCCGACAGCAACGAGGCCGGCCGGGCGCTGCTCGATGCGTTCGGGTTCCCGTTCGCCGGCACGCAGGAGTGACCTGACCCATGGCCAAGAAGTCCAAGATCGCCGCCGCGAAGCGCACGCCGAAGTTCGACGTTCGCGGCTACACCCGCTGCGACCGCTGCGGGCGGCCCCGCGCCGTCTACCAGCGCTTCAAGCTGTGCCGGATCTGCTTCCGCGAGATGGCACACGCCGGCGAGCTGCCGGGCATCACCAAGTCCAGCTGGTAACGCGCCGGCTGCGACGAACGAGAGGAAGTGCGGGCCCACGTGTCCGTAACCCTTGAGGAGAAGAGACACCCATGACGATGACCGACCCCGTCGCCGACATGCTCACACGCGTGCGCAACGCCTCGATCGCGTTCCACGACACCACCAGCATGCCCTCGTCGAAGATCAAGGTGAACATCGCCAAGATCCTCGAGCAGGAGGGCTACATCACGGGCTGGAGCCTCGAGGAGACCAAGCCGCAGGCGACGCTGACGATCAAGATGAAGTACGGCCCCGACCGCGAGCGGGTCATCGCCGGCCTGCGCCGCATCTCCAAGCCGGGGCTGCGGGTCTACGTCAAGAAGGACGAGATCCCGCGGGTCCTCGGTGGCCTGGGGGTCGCGATCCTGTCCACGAACGCCGGCCTGATGACCGACGCCGAGGCCCGCAAGGACGGCCGCGGCGGCGAGGTCGTCGCCTACGTCTGGTAGGCAGGAGAGGAACCGACATGTCCCGCATCGGCAAGCTTCCCGTCCCCGTCCCCGACGGCGTGGACGTCAAGATCGACGGGCTCACCGTCACCGTCACCGGCCCGAAGGGCGAGCTGAGCCAGACCATGCCCGAGGGCGTGGAGATCAGCCGTGACGACGAGGGCGACGTCGTGGTCACCCGCGTGTCCGACGCCCGGCTGCACCGTGCCCGGCACGGCCTGGTCCGCAGCCTCGTGGCGAACATGGTCACCGGCGTGAGCGACGGCTACTCCCGCGCGCTCGAGCTGGTCGGCGTCGGCTACCGCGCGCTGGCCAAGGGCGACGACCTCGAGCTGCAGGTCGGCTACAGCCACCCCGTCACCATCGAGGCCCCGGAGGGCATCACCTTCGAGGTGCCCGCCCCCACGCGGGTCGTGGTCAACGGCATCGACAAGGTGCTCGTCGGCCAGATCGCCGCGAACATCCGCAAGGTCCGCCCGCCCGAGCCCTACAAGGGCAAGGGCGTGCGCTACGAGGACGAGCGCGTGCGCCGCAAGGCCGGCAAGGCCGCAGGCCGCTAGCCCTCACCACCCACCCCACGCACAGACCAGCGGTGCCGACCCCTCGGTGCCGCCGCCCGCAGGCTCATCCGGAGCCGAGACGGGCTCGTGGCCGCCTACGAGACGACGCCAGCCGCAGCCGAGCGCTGTGCACCGGCGACGACGGGCGAGCGAACGAGGAGCGACGACATGGAAACCACCAAGAAGCGCGTGGCGCGCCGTCAGCGCCACATGCGGCTGCGCAAGCGGATCTCCGGCACGGCCACCAAGCCGCGCCTGTCGGTCTACCGCAGCAACGCGCACATCTACGCCCAGCTGATCGACGACACCGACGGCCATACGCTGGTCGCCGCCTCGTCGCTCGAGGACGGGCTGACCAAGGGTGACGACGGCAAGACCGGCGTCGCCCGGCAGGTCGGGGCGCGGCTGGCCGAGCGCGCCACCCAGGCCGGGATCACCACCTGCGTGTTCGACCGCGGTGGCAACCGCTACGCCGGACGGGTCGCGGCGCTCGCCGAGGGCGCGCGCGAGGCCGGCCTCGACTTCTAGACCTTTCAAGGAGCACGACATGGCAGCCAACAACCGTGGAGGCGGCCCCGGCCGTGGTCGCGGCCGGGACGACCGGCGCGGCGGACGCGGCCAGCAGGACCGCGAGCAGTACGACGAGCGCGTCGTGGCGATCAACCGCGTCTCCAAGGTCGTCAAGGGTGGACGCCGGTTCCAGTTCACCGCCCTGGTCGTCGTCGGCGACGGCAAGGGCATGGTCGGCGTGGGCCACGGCAAGGCCAAGGAGGTGCAGTCGGCGATCCAGAAGGGCGTCGAGGAGGCCAAGAAGAACTTCTTCAAGGTCCCCATGGTCGGCTCGACCATCGTGCATCCGGTGGTCGGCCGGCACGGCGCGGGGCAGGTCATGCTCAAGCCCGCGGCCCCCGGTACCGGGGTCATCGCGGGTGGTCCGGTCCGTGCCGTCATCGAGGCGGCCGGCATCGCCGACCTGCTCGCGAAGTCGCTGGGCACCCCCAACCCCGTCAACGTGGTCAGCGCCACGATCCAGGGGCTGAAGGACCAGCGCTCGCCGCACGAGATCGCGACCCTGCGTGACAAGGCCGTCGAGGACATCGCGCCGAAGAAGATGGTCGAGACCCTGCGAGGTGGTGCCTGATGGCTGAGCAGCGACTCCGCATCACCCAGACCCGCTCGCTGATCGGCCGGCCTCAGGACCAGCGCGACACCGTTCGCTCGCTGGGCCTCAAGCGCATCCGCCACACGGTGGTGCAGCCCGACCGGCCTGAGATCCGCGGCATGCTCACCAAGATCCCCCACCTCGTCGAGTGGGAGGTCGCCGACGGCCAGGAGGTCGAGGCATGAGGCTCCACCACCTCAAGCCCGCCGAGGGCTCGCACACCAAGAAGAAGCGCGTCGCGCGCGGTGACCGCGGCCGGGGCGGCAAGACCGCCGGTCGTGGCACCAAGGGCACGGGCGCTCGCGGCACAGTGCCGGAGGGCTTCGAGGGCGGCCAGATGCCGCTCATCCGTCGCCAGCCCAAGGCGCCCGGCTTCAACAACCCGAACAAGGTCACGTTCGCGGTGATCAACGTCGGGCGGCTCGACGAGGCGTTCGAGGCGGGCGACGAGGTCACCCGCGAGACGCTGACGGCCAAGGGCCTGGTCAAGAAGAAGCGGCCGGTCAAGATCCTCGGCCACGGCGAGATCAGCACCTCGCTCACCGTCGACGTCGACGCGGTGTCCGCCACCGCGCGGGACAAGATCACCGCCGCCGGCGGCACCGTTCGATGACGTGACGTCCGCTGGCCGCGGCTCCGCGCCTGATGGCGGGGCCGCGGCCAGGGCCCGTCACGCCACCCGCGGCCACCTGCTGGCCGGCCGTGCCCGGCACACGGGGTAGGCTCCGCGCCACGCGCGCCCGCAGCGGGCGAGACGCCGCCGGAGCGATCAGCTCGACGCCGGGCACGCGCGAAGCACCGAGGGTCATCATGCTCCGAGCGTTCGCCAATGCCGTCAAGATCCCTGATCTGCGGCGCAAGCTGCTGTTCGTGCTGTGGATCATCGTGATCTATCGGATCGGTGCCTGGATTCCGATTCCGGGGATCGATCTGGAGATCCTGCGTGATGCTCCGGCCACGGGCGCGGCCGCTGGGATCGTGGGGATCATCAACGTCTTCGCGGGCGGCGCGTTGGCGCAGATGGCGGTGTTCGCGCTGGGGATCATGCCCTACATCACGGCCAGCATCATGATGCAGCTGCTGGCGGTGGTGATCCCCCGTCTCGAGGAGCTGAAGAAGGAGGGGGAGCAGGGCAAGAAGAAGATCACCCAGTACACCCGCTACACCACGGTGGGGCTGGCGCTGTTGCAGTCCACGGGGCTGGTGACCCTGGCCCGGACCGGGCAGGCGTTCCAGGTCGATCCGACCAACAACGCCGGCACCGGGCGGATCATGCTGATGGTGATCACGCTCACGGCGGGGACCTCGCTGATCATGTGGCTGGGGGAGCTGATCTCCCAGCGCGGGATCGGCAACGGGATGTCGCTGCTGATCATGGTCTCGATCATCAGCCAGTTCCCCTCGGAGATGCAGCAGGTGCGGGTGACCAACGGCATGCCGTGGGTGGTCGGGGTGCTGATCCTGGGTGCGGTCCTGGCCGCGGCGGTGGTCTTCATCGAGCTGGGCCAGCGGCGGATCCCGGTGCAGTACGCGCGACGGCAGATCGGGCGGCGCTCCTACGGTGGCCAGTCGACCTACATCCCGCTCAAGATCAACCAGGGTGGGGTGATCCCGGTCATCTTCGCGTCCTCGCTGCTGTACCTGCCGGCGCTGATCGCCCAGATCTCGGGCAGCGAGCGGGTGCAGCTGTTCGTGCAGGACTACCTCGAGGACCCCACGTCCTGGGCGTTCATCACGCTGTTCGCGGTGATGACGATCTTCTTCGCCTACTTCTACTCGGCGATCACCTTCAACCCGGTCGAGATCGCCGACAACATGAAGCGCTACGGCGGCTTCATCCCCGGGATCCGGCCCGGGCGGCAGACCGCGGAGTACCTCGACCGGGTGCTCACGCGCCTGACGCTGCCGGGCTCGCTCTACCTCGCTGCGATCGCGGTCTCGCCGTTCATCTTCCTGGCGGTGGGCAACATCCAGGCCTTCCCGCTGGGCGGGGTGTCCCTGCTGATCATGGTGGGCGTGACCCTGCAGACCATGCAGCAGATCGAGAGCCAGATGATGCAGCGCAACTACGAGGGCTTCCTCCAGTGAGCCGCTCGTCGACACCACCGTCGGCCCCGCGAGCGGGGCTGCGCCCGACGACGTGGGAGAGCCCCGCGACGAGCTAGCGAGTGACAAAGGACTTACGACGTGCGTGTGATCCTGCTCGGGCCACCGGGTGCTGGCAAGGGAACCCAGGCGGTGCGCATCGCGGAGGCCTTCGGGCTGCCGCACATCTCCACCGGCGACATCTTCCGCGAGAACGTGCGCGGCGGGACCGACCTCGGCACCCGGGCCAAGTCCTACATGGACGCCGGTGAGCTCGTGCCCGACGAGATCGTGGTCGGGATGGTCGGCGACCGGCTCGCGGAGGCCGACGCCGCCGAGGGCTTCATCCTCGACGGCTTCCCGCGCACCGTGCCCCAGGCGCAGGCGCTCGAGGACCTGCTCGTCGATCGGGATGCGCCGCTCGACGTGGTCCTGCGCTTCATCGTCGACCACGACGAGGTCGTCGCCCGGCTCACCGGCCGGCGCACCTGCACCGGGTGCGGCGCGGTCTTCCACCTCGAGCACGCGCCGCCGGCCACCGAGGGCGTCTGCGACAGCTGTGGGGGCGAGCTCATCCAGCGCGACGACGACACCGAGGACGTCGTCCTCAACCGCCTCGAGGTCTACCGCAAGCAGACCGAGCCGCTCGAGCACTTCTACTGGGAGCGTGGGCTGCTGCGCGATGTCGAGGCCGTGGGCGAGGTCGACGGCGTCGCCGAGCGCGCGCTGGCGGTGCTGCGGGACTACGCGGGCTGACCATCCCGCCACGCCCGGCCCCGCTGCCGGGTCCCTGCCTCGGTCGCGCGCGGGGCCGTACCCTGGGTCGAAGCCACGACGCACGGATCTGCTGATGATCATCAAGAAGTCACGCGACGAGATCGAGCTCATGGCCCGCGCGGGCCAGGTGGTGGCCAAGGCCCACGAGGCGCTGATGGAGGCGCTCGAGCCGGGCATGACCACCCTCGACCTCGACCGCATCGGCGAGAAGGTCATCCGCGGCGAGGGCGCGGTGCCCTCGTTCAAGGGCTACCGGGGCTTCCCGGGCTCGGTGTGCACCTCGAAGAACGAGCAGATCGTGCACGGCATCCCGTCCGACACCGTGCGGCTCGAGGAGGGCGACATCATCTCCCTCGACGTCGGCGCGATCGTCGAGGGCTTCCACGGGGACTCGGCCACCACCCTGATCGTCGGTGGCGAGGACACGGTCAGCGACGAGGTCGCCACGCTGGTGCGCGAGACTCGCAACGCCCTGTGGCGGGGGCTCGAGCAGGTCCGGCACGGCAGCCGCCTGGGGGACATCGGATCGGCCGTGGAGGCCGTCGCCGAGGCCCACGGCTACGGCCTGGTCCGCGAGTACGTGGGACACGGCATCGGCCGTGCGCTGCACGAGGACCCGTCGGTGCCCAACTACGGCCAGGCCGGGCGCGGCATGAAGCTCACCAAGGGCTGGGTGATCGCCGTCGAGCCGATGTTCAACCTCGGCACCGAGCGCACCCGCACGCTGGACGACGACTGGACCGTGGTCACCGCCGACGGCAAGGTCTCGGCCCACTGGGAGCACACGGTGGCGGTCACCCCCGACGGCCCGTGGGTGCTCACCGCGCGCAGCGACGAGCCCGCGCATCCGCTGACCGAGGGCGTGCCCACCTGGTGACCCCGCCGCGGTCGGGCTCGAGCCGTACCCTGCCCCCCGGGGCCACGCACGCCGTCGGCCGGGCGCCACGCCTGCCGACCCGAAGGCGGGCAGGGCCCACCCGGCCGGCG
>SKLC01000139.1 GCA_007123425.1 Nitriliruptoraceae bacterium | reverse complement strand
GCCGCGACGTCGACGCCGTTGTCGAGGTAGGCGCGCGTGCCCGCGGCCACCGCCTCCTCGTCGCCGAGGACCGCGATGGTGTCCACGAGCTCGTCGGTGAACGCGGCCTGGGCCCGCTCCCGGTCCCGCGCGGCGAACGCCTCCCACAGCTCGGCCATCTCCTCCTCGAAGCCGAGGTAGGCGAAGAAGCGGTTGTAGCCCTGCGTGGCCGCATAGGGAGTGAAGGTGCGCCGGATCGCCTCCCGGGCCCCGGGCACGTCGTCGGTGACCAGGCAGAAGATCCGGGCGACCACGGTGAGGTCGTCGAGGGTGCGACCGGACCGCTCGGCGCCGGTGCGCACCTGGCCGAGCACCTTGGGCAGGTCGTTCGCCGACAGCTGGTTGAGCGCGACCCCGTCCCCGATCTCGCCGGCCTGCCGCAGGCTCATCGGGTTGAGCGCCCCGACGATGATCGGGACGTGCGCCGGGGGCGCGGCGAACAGGCGGTAGCTGCTGGTCGAGAAGTGCTCGCTGTCGTGGGTGACCTTCTCGCCGGCGAGGATGGCACGCACCACCTCGACGGTCTCGCGCACCCGCTCCAGTGGCCGCTCGAAGGGCACGCCCGACCACCGCTCGACGATCAGCTCGCTCGAGGGCCCGACGCCCAGGCTGAAGCGTCCGCCCGAGAGGTGCGACAGCGTCGAGGCGGTCGCCGCGAGCAGCCACGGGCTGCGCGTCTGCACCGGTGCCACCGCGATGCCGAGGTCCATGGGCGGTCCCCCGGCCGCGATGGCCCCGAGCACGCTCGGGAAGTCGGGGCCGGCGGCCTCTCCCGCCCAGGCGGCCGAGTAGCCCCAGTCGGCGGCCTCATGCAGGAACGCCGGCACCTCTGCCAGGGGGATGCCGGCGGGCGGCACGCTGACGGCGAGCTCCATGGGTCCTCTTCACGCGTGGCGGGCGGTTCGGCGACCAGGCACCGGCACGGCGCCGACGGCGAGCGCCGGGTGACCTGGTGATCGATCGCTAGGGAAGCACTGTTGTCGATTCCCCGGCGCCTGTCAACCGGTTTCCGCGTCGAGGAGCCGCGCCGCCAGCGCCGCCACCACGCCCTCGTCGAGCCCGGCGTCCCACAGCGGTCCCAGCGGGCTGCCGTGCCGTCGCTCCAGGTCGTCCAGGCAGCCCTCCATCGCGGCCGCCGGCGCCTCGAGCAGCACCTGCGGCAGCGAGCGGATCCGCTCCACACGCGCGGTGTCGACCACGCCGCTGCCCAGCCCCTGGGTGCCCAGCAGCACCGACATGTTCGCGGCCGTGCGGGCGTAGTCCGCCACGATCTCCTCACGGGGCACGCCCAGCGCCGACAGCAGCAGCGCCGCGAGGACCCCCGTGCGGTCCTTGCCCGCCACGCAGTGGAACAGCGCCGGGCGCGAGGTCTGCGCGAGCAGGGTCAGGCCCCGCACGAGCGTGGGCGCCGCGGCCTCGATCCCGTCGGCGTAGAAGCTCGCCAGCTGCTCGGGCGTGGTGGGCAGGCCGTCGACGTCCTCGGTCCGGCCCACGGAGGCGGCCGTGAGCGACAGCGGCAGGTGATGGACCTCGACGGGCTCCCGCTCGAGCGCGCCGCGACCGAGCTCCGCGAGCTCGACGTCGCTGCGCAGGTCCAGGACCGTGCCCACGTCGAGCGTCGTCACGAGCGAGCGCACGCGTCGCGGATCGGCGGGGGCGAGATCGTCGCTGCGATAGATCAGCCCCGGGCGCAGGCGACGGCCACCCAGGGTCCGCATCCCCCCGAGGTCGCGCAGGTTGCAGGGCAGTCGGGTCGGGCCCGGCTCCGTGGGTGTCCCGCTCGCCATCACCGCGGGTCGGCCATCGCGTGCCATCACTCGAACTCGGGCTCGTCCCACCAGGGGAAGAAGTCGGGCATGTCGGTGCTCGGACGCATGGTGAAGCGCGGCTCGCGCTTCTCGAGGAACGCGGTGACGCCCTCGGCGGCATCCGGCGCCGCCCCGGTCGCGGAGATGGCGCGCGAGTCGATGCGGTGCGCCTCCATCGGGTGGGACGCGCCCTGCATCCGCCACAGCAGCTGACGCGACAGCGCGACCGAGACGGGCGCCGAGTACGTCGCGATCTCGCGGGCGATCGCGTAGGCCTCGGTGAGCACGTCGTCGCCGTCGTGGACGCTTCTGACCAGGCCGCCTCGCAGCGCCTCGTCGGCATCGAAGACGCGCCCGGTGACGACCCACTCCTGGGCCTGAGCGATGCCCACGATGCGCGGCAGGAACCAGCTCGAGCACGCCTCGGGCACGATGCCCCGGCGGGCGAAGACGAAGCCGAGCTTCGCGCCTCGGGCGACCAGGCGGATGTCCATCGGCAGCGTCATGGTGATGCCGATGCCCACGGCGGGGCCGTTGATCGCGGCGATGACCGGCTTGAGGCAGTCGAAGATGCGCAGCGTCACCCGTCCGCCGCCGTCACGGTGCACGGTCTCCTGTGCGCCGTAGGAGAAGGTCTCACCTCCCGACGACAGATCGGCACCGGCGCAGAACCCGCGACCGCGGCCCGTCACGACCACGGCACGCACGTCGTCGTCCTCGTCGATGCGGTCGAAGACGTCGAGCAGCTCTTCCATCATCGTCGCCGTGAAGGCGTTGAGCGCCTCGGGACGATCGAGGGTCACCGTGGCGATGCCGTCCTCGACGTCGTAGGCGATCTCTTGGTACTGCATGCTCTCCCTCGCTGCTCCCGGCGGTCGGCGACCCGGACAGGGCCCTCGGGCCATCCTAGCCGGCCATGACCTATCGATAGCTAGGCCTCTGGGCGGCGAGGCCACCGAGAGGATCGCGCACACCCCTAGCGACACGACCGAGCGATCGCTAGGCTACTAGCGCGGTCGAGGCCTCCTCACACGGAGAGCGTGAGGAGCTCACCGACCGAGCCCGCCGAGCCGACAGGCACCGCGGGATGCCCGCATCTTGGAAGAGAGGGAGAGTCTCATGCTCAGGGGAACCCGACTCCTCGGTGGAGTCACCACGGCGCTGCTGGTCGCGCTCGCCGCCTGCGCGCCGGTGGAGGATGACGACGGCGTCGCCACGGATCCGGACACGGAGGACGAGGCCGAGGCGACCGAGGACGCCGCGGACGCCGAGCTCGACGAGGACGCGACGTTCCGCTACGCGTACACGATCAGCCCGGGCCGATTCGACCCGCACCTGTCGGCGACCCCGTTCGACCTCACCACCCTGGCGGTGACCTACGACCGCCTCATCCACCGCTCCCTGGAGGCCGAGCCGATCCCCGGGTTGGCCGAGGACTGGGAGTTCGTCGACGACGACACCGCACTCGAGCTCTCCATCCGCGAGGGCGTGACCTTCCACGACGGCGAGCCCCTCGACGCCGACGCCGTGGCCGCCAACATCGAGCGGGCGCTCACCGTGGAGGGCAGCACCGCCGCCGCCTCGCTCGGCGCCATCGACGAGGTCACGGTGGAGGACGACATGACCGTGCGCCTCGACTTCGACGGACCGGGCGGCCACATCCCGCTCGCCCTCTCGGACCGCGCCGGCATGATGATCAGCCCGGAGGCCTTCGACAACGAGGACCTCGACCAGCAGCCCGTGGGTGCGGGCATGTACGAGGTGGTCGAGTACCGCCAGGACGACGTGACCGTCTTCGAGCCCTACGAGGACTACTGGGACCCCGAGGCGATCAACATCTCGCGCTTCGAGATCCACGTGATGCCCGACGAGCAGACGCGGCTCAACGCCATGCGTGACGGCCAGATCGACGCCACCTTCCTCGACCATTACCAGTGGGACGAGGCGGAGGGGCAGGGCCTCAACGTCGAGGGTGTCGTCACGCTCGCCCACTATGCGATGGGCTTCAACCGATCGACCGAGCCGTTCGACGACGTGCGGGTCCGCCAGGCCATCAACCACGCCATCGACCGCGATGCCCTGATCGAGGGGGTCCTGTTCGGGCACGGCGAGCCGGCCGTGCAGCCCTTCCCGGAGGGGCACTGGGCGCACAACCCCGATGTGACCGACCGCTACCCCTACGACCCCGAGCGCGCCCAGGAGCTGCTCGAGGAGGCCGGCTACGAGGAGGGCGAGCTCGAGTTCGAGCTGATCAACCCGGGGCTCGACCTGCACACCCGCACCGCGGAGGCCGTGCAGGCACAGCTCGAGGAGATCGGGGTGACCGCCGACATCCGCACGGTCGAGACCGTGCAGGCCCCCGACATCTTCTACGGCCAGGAGCAGGGCGACGCCGTGGTGGGGCCGAACTCGGGGCCGGCAGACCCTTCGATCCTCATCCAGCAGGGCTACATGCCCGGCTTCTTCAACCCCGGTGACCACGTGGTCGACGAGGTGGCCGAGCTCCACACGGCCGCCATGGAGCCGCCGACGGTCGAGGAGCGCTCGGAGGCCTTCCAGCCGCTGATCGAGGCGATCACCGAGGAAGCGCTCGCCGTGTACCTGTTCCACGACATCCAGCCCAACGCCTGGACGGACCGGGTCGTGGGCTTCAACCTCGCGCAGGGGCCGCGCCAGCCGGAGTTCCGGGGTGTCGGGATCCGCGCCGAGGAGTAGTCGGGGCCAGCTTCGGGGCCGGGCGTGACGCCCGGCCCCGATGACCGCTCGGGGAGCCAGCACGTGACGGACACCTTCGCATCGGTCGACCTCGACCGCGTCCGCACCTGGATGGACGAGCGCGGCCTGGGCGAGGGCCCGATCGAGGATGTCCAGCAGCTCGGAGGCGGGACCCAGAACATCCTCCTGCAGCTCCGCCGCGGCGAGCGGACCTATGTGCTGCGCCGGCCGCCGCCCCACAAGCGCAAGAACAGCGACGAGACCATGCGCCGCGAGGCACGGGTGCTGGCGGCCCTGGCCGGCACCGACGTCCCGCATCCCGGCTTCATCGCAGGGCACCCGGACACGGACCTCATCGGGGCGGCTTTCTATCTCATGGAGCCCGTGGAGGGCTTCAATCCCACGGTGGAGCTCCCCCAGGCCTACCTCGACGATCCGTCGATGGGCCACGGGCTGGGCCTGGCGATGGCCGACGGCATCGCGGCGCTCGGGCGCCTCGATCCGGTCGAGCTCGGCCTGGGCGACCTGGGCCGACCCGAGGGGTGGCTCGAGCGGCAGGTCGCCCGGTGGCGGCGGCAGCTGGAGAGCTACCGCGAGCTCGACGGCTACCAGGGCGCGCAGCTGCCGGCGGTCGACGAGACCGGCGCCTGGCTCGAGGCACACCGGCCCACGACGTGGCGCGTGGGCATCATCCACGGCGACTACACCCTGACGAACGTGCTGGCGCGGTGGGACCGCGGCGATCTGGCGGCGATCGTCGACTGGGAGCTGAGCACCCAGGGCGATCCGCTGCTCGACCTCGGCCACCTGCTGGCGACCTGGCCCGAGGCCGACAACGCCGCACAGGTCGCCGGCGACGTCCACATCCCGGGGCTGCCCACGCGGGATGAGCTGGTCGCCCGCTACGCGCAGGGCAGCGACCGCGACCTCTCCGACCTGCCCTGGTACCGGGTGTTGGCCTGCTACCGGCTCGGCCTCATCCTCGAGGGCACCCACGCCCGGGCCTGCGCCGGTCTGGCACCGGTGGAGGTGGGCGACCGACTGCACGGCATGGCCGTCGCCCTCCTCGAGCAGGCGCGTGTCCTCACCCGCTGAGCACGCCACGTCTCCCGCTGACCGCACAGCGAATGCGCTATGCGCATGCGCGCCGCAGGCTCCCCGCCCCGCCACGAGGATCATCGCCCGGGGAGCGGGAGGAGACTGAGCTGATGGGGGCTCGACGCATCGCGATCATCGGCGCCGGCTTCGGCGGCCTGGGCATGGCCGTGCGGCTGCAGCAGGCCGGCTACCGCGATCTCGTCGTGCTCGACAAGGCCGACCACATCGGCGGCACCTGGCGCGACAACACCTATCCGGGCGCTGCCTGCGACGTGCCCTCCCACCTGTACTCCTTCTCCTTCCACCCCGGACGCTGGACCCGGCGCTACTCCCAGCAGCCGGAGATCCTGGCCTACCTCGAGGAGCTGGTTCGTGCCCACGGCCTCGAGCGCTACCTGCGGCTGGGCACCGAGGTGCGGTCGGTGACCTGGGACGACGGCGCCGACCGCTGGCGCCTCGCGCTCAACGACGGCGACGAACTGGACGCCGATGCGGTCGTCTCCGGCGTGGGCCAGCTCAACCGCCCGTTCGTCCCGGACTTCCCCGGGCTCGACGACTTCGAGGGGCCGAGCTGGCACTCGGCCCGCTGGCGTCACGACGTGGATCTCGCGGGCAGGCGCGTCGGCGTCGTGGGCACCGGCGCGAGCGCGATCCAGTTCGTGCCCCACCTCGCCGAGGCGGCCGAGCACGTCACGGTCTTCCAGCGCTCGGCCCCCTACCTGCTCCCACGCGAGGACCGCCCCTACGGCCACCGGCATCAGCGGATGCAGGCGCGCGCGCCGTGGCTGTTCAAGGTGCCGCGCGCATCGCAGTACCTGCGCCTCGAGCTGGTCACCCACGCCTTCACCCGGGAATCAGGGCTGCGCAAGGCGCTGCACCAGAAGTGGCGCGGCATGCTCGACGAGCAGGTGCCGGACCCCGCGCTGCGCGAGGCCCTGGTCCCGGACTACCCGATGGGGTGCAAGCGGGTGCTCGTCTCCGACGAGTGGTACCCGACGCTGATGCGCGAGGACGTGCGCCTGGTGCCGCGGCCGGTCACGCGCGTCACCGCCGACGGGGTCGTCGACGCCGACGGCGTGCATCACCCCTGTGACGCGCTGGTGTTCGGCACCGGCTTCCGCACCCTGGAGTTCCTGGTGCCCATGCAGGTGCGGGGGCGTGACGGCCGCGACCTGCACGAGTACTGGCACGAGGGCGCGGAGGCCTACCGGGGCACCACGGTGGCCGGCTTCCCGAACCTGTTCCTGCTCTACGGCCCCAACACGAACCTGGGGTCCAACTCGATCATCTTCATCCTCGAGAGCCAGTTCGAGTACGTCCTCGCGCAGCTGCGCACCCTCGACGAGGAGGGCCTGGCCTGGGCCGACGTGACCGACGACGCGCAGGCAAGGTTCAACGCCGACGTCGAGCAGCGCAGCCGACAGACCGTGTTCGAGGGCGGCTGCGAGAGCTGGTACACGACGGCCGACGGGCGCAACACCAACAACTGGCCGGGCTACACCTTCCAGTTCCGCCACCTCACCCGGCGCATCGACCTCAGCGACCACGTGGTCATGCCGCGCCGCACCCGCGAGCGCATCCCCGCGTACGCGACGGTGGGAGGCTGACATGGCGGACACACGACAGCGACGCCTGCCCGCCTGGGCCCTTCGACCCGTCGCCCGGCTCGTGGGCCGCTTCGTCCTCGATCCCCGGCTGCCGCTGGCGACCCAGCGGCAGCGGCGCGAGAAGATGGCCGCCGCCGAGCAGCCGCCCGAGGGCGTGACCACCACCGAGGTCACCGTCGGCGGGATCCCTGCGCTGCGCCACGATCCGCCCGACGCTCGCGACGAGCGGGCGGTGCTCTTCCTGCACGGTGGGGGCTACGTCCTGGGCACAGCGGCCAGCTATCGGGCCTTCGCGGGACGGCTCGCGGCAGCCACCCGCGCGCCGGTGGTCGTGCCCGACTACCGGCTCGCGCCCGAGCATCCCCACCCCGCGGCGCTCGACGACGCCTCGGCCGCCTACAAGGAGCTGGCGTCCCAGACGCCGCCGGAGCGCGTCGCCGTGGTCGGCGACTCCGCCGGCGCCGGCCTCGCGG
>SKLC01000308.1 GCA_007123425.1 Nitriliruptoraceae bacterium | reverse complement strand
GCCGGTCGTAGCACAGGGTGCACTTCCAGGCCCGCCCGTCGTCCTCGCGGCGGTCGATCACCCCGAAGGGGCAGGCGGGGATGCACATCCCGCAGCCGTTGCAGATGTCCTCCTGCACGAAGACCGAGTCGTACTCGGTGCGGATGATCGAGCCGGTGGGGCAGACGTCGAGGCAGCCCGCGTGCACGCAGTGCTTGCACACGTCCGACATCATCAGCCACGAGAAGTCCGCGCCGCCGTGGGGGTCGGGGCCGAAGGCGACCGGTGGCGCGGCCTCGTCGTTCTCGAACCAGGAGATGTCGGCGAAGCCGGTGGTGGGATGCTTGCCGGGCCGCTCGATGAAGGCGACGTGCCGCCAGGTCGAGGCGCCGAGGTCGCCGGTGTTGTCGTAGCTGGTGCCGGTGAACTCAAAGCCGTCGTCGGGCAGCTGGTTCCACTGCTTGCAGGCCACCTCGCAGGCCTTGCAGCCGATGCACACCGTGGTGTCGGTGAAGAAGCCCTTGCGCCCCGGCTCCGCGATGTCCTCACGGACCTGTTCGGTGTGCAGGGCCAGCCGCGAACCGACCCACTGCTGCAGGGTCTCGTCGTCGGTGGGCATGTCCTCGGGGGAGACCGCCATTCAGCGCTCCTCGTCGGGCGGTGGCTCGTCCGGCGCGTGGTCGTGGGCGCGGTCCTCGGGGTCCGGCGGCGGCCCGAGGTGCTGCGGTGGCTGGTGCTCGCTGGGGGCCCGCTCGTGGGGTGCGGCGGGCGGGTGGGCGCCCTCGGGCTCCACGTGGGTGTCCTCGAGGTGGCCGGCGATGCGCTCGCGGCCCCGGTCCCGGTCGGGGTCGCCGCCGAAGGTCGCGTGCGGATCCAGCGGCCCGCTGGTGACCACCCGGCGCTTGCGGCTGCGCCGCCCGGGGCGGATGTCGGCGGTCAGCGCCTTCGACGACTGGATGGAGACGTTGGGGTCGGCGACGAAGCCGATCAGCTCGTTGACGTTGTCGCCGGTGACCAGCCCCAGGTAGGCCCAGTGGTAGGGCAGGCCGATCTGGTGGATGGTGCGCTTGCGGCGCTTGCCCACCTGCAGCGACGGGATCCGATGGGTGACCAGCACGCGGCACTCGATCTCGCCGCGGGCGGTGGTGATCGTGGCCCAGTCGCCGTTGTCCAGGCCCCGCTCGGCGGCCAGCGCGGGCGAGACCTCGCAGAACAGCTCCGGCATCAGCTCGGACAGCCACGCCACCCAGCGGCTCATCGCGCCGGCGGTGTGGTGCTCGGTCAACCGATAGGTGGTCAGCGCGTAGGGATAGTCGGGGTCGTCGAAGGCGCGATGGAAGGGGTTGTCGCGCCGGTTCCACTCGATGCGCGCCGGGTTGCACTGCTGCTCGTAGAGCAGGTTCTCCACCGGTGACTCGTGGGGCTCGTAGTGGGTGGGCATCGGCCCGTCCATCAGCCCGATCGGGGCGTACAGCCAGCCCTTGCCGTCGGCCTGCATGATGAAGGGGTCGTTGCCGGCGATCGCGTCGACGCCGGTGGCCCCTTCCTCAGGCACGTAGTCGGGCCGGCGGTCGGGGATCATGTCCGGCTTGTCGTAGCCGGTCCACTTCCCCTCGTCCTCGTCCCACCACACGTAGCGCTTGCGCTCCGACCACGGGTTGCCGGCCGGGTCGGCCGACGCCCGGTTGTAGAGGATCCGGCGGTTGTCGGGCCACACCCAGGCCCACTCGGAGGCGACCCAGTCCTGCTGGTGCCAGGGCGTGCGCCGGCGGGTCTGGTTGACGCCGTCTGCGAAGCAGCCCGAGTAGATCCAGCAGCCGGCAGCGGTCGACCCGTCGTCGGCGAGCTCGGTGAAGCTGCTGACCGGATCGCCCGGCCGGCCATCCTCGTCGTAGGTCCACCCGTTGATCTCTCTGAGCACCGCCTCGGGGTCGGGCTCGTCGTGGGGGCCCTGCGTGGGGTAGTCCCAGGTGAGGTCGCGGATCGGGGCGTCCTTGGGGTCGTCGCTGTCCGCGTAGCGCTGTTTGAGCCGCCGCCCGAGCTGGTACATGAACTGCAGCTCGCTGCGGGCGTCGCCCTGCGGTTCGACCGCCTTCTCGCGCCATTGCAGCATCCGCTGGGTGTTGGTGAAGGTGCCCTCCTTCTCCACGTGCGCGGCCGCCGGGAAGAAGAACACCTCGGTGGCCGAGTCCTCGACGGCGACCTCGCCGCGCTCGTACTCGGGGCCGACGCGCCAGAACTCCGCCGACTCGGTGGGGGCGAAGTCGCGCACCACGCACCATGTGAGGTTGCGGGAGGCCTGGCGGTGCAGCGCGCCGTGCATCGATCCCACCACGGGGTTCTCGCCCATGATGAAGTACCCCTCGACCTCGCCGTCGGCCATCCTGGTGACCGTGTCCATGTGCGAGTGGTTGCCGGTCATGCGCGGCAGGTGGTCGAAGCAGTAGTCGTTGTCGGCGGTGGCCGCGTCGCCGAAGTAGGCCTTGAGCAGGCTGACGATGTAGCTGTCGAAGTTGGCCCACCAGCCCGCGCCGGAGCCGTTGAGCCGGATGTACTCCTCCAGCGAGGTGTCATGGGCGCTGTGCGGCACCGGCAGGTAGCCGGGCAGCAGGTTGAACAGCGTCGGGATGTCGGTCGAGCCCTGGATCGACGCGTGCCCGCGCAGGGCCATGATCCCGCCGCCGGGACGGCCGATGTTGCCCAGCAGCAGCTGCAGGATCGAGGCGGTGCGGATGTACTGCACGCCCACGGTGTGCTGGGTCCAGCCCACCGCGTAGCAGAAGGCGGAGGTGCGCTCGGGCCCCGAGTTGGTGGTCAGCGCCTCGGCGACCTCGAGGAAGGTCTCCTCCTCGATGCCGCAGATCTCGGCGACCATCGCCGGGGTGTAGCGCGCGTAGTGGCGCTTGAGGAGCTGGAACACGCAGCGCGGGTGGGTCAGCGTGTCGTCGGTCTCTCGCTGGGTGATCTGGGTGCCGCGCTGGCCCTCGGGCTCGCCGGCGAACTGCTCGCGCTTGCCCGCCGCCGGCGGCATGTCGGCGCCCTCGTACTGCCAGGAGGACGGGTCGTAGACCCCGGTCTCCTCGTCCCACCCGGAGAACATCCCCGCGAGGTCCTCGGTGTCGGCGAAGTCCTCGCGGATGATGACGTTGGCGTTGGTGTAGTTGAGGACGTAGTCGTGGAAGTAGGCCTCGTTCTCCAGCACGTGGTGGACCAGGCCGCCGAGGAAGGCGATGTCCGTGCCGGCGCGGATCGGGACGTGGAGGTCACTGACCGCGCTGGTGCGGGTGAACCGCGGATCGACGTGGATGACCTTCGCGCCCCTGCGCTTGGCCTCCATCACCCACTGGAAGCCCACCGGATGGCACTCGGCCATGTTGGACCCCTCGATCACGATGCAGTCGCTGTTCGCGAGGTCCTGCTGGAAGGACGTGGCACCGCCGCGTCCGAAGGAGGTCCCCAGACCGGGGACCGTGGAGCTGTGTCATATCCGCGCCTGGTTCTCGATCTGCAGGGCGCCGAGCGCGGTGAACAGCTTCTTGATGAGGTAGTTCTCCTCATTGTCGAGCGTGGCCCCGCCCAGGTGCGCGAACCCCAGCGTGTGGTTCAGGCGGGTGCCGTGCTCGTCGTCGACGACGAAGGTCCGCTCGCGGGTCTCGGCCACGAGCTCGGCCACGCGGTCCATCGCCCAGTCGAGGTCGACCTCCTCCCACTCGGTGCCGTGGGGGCGCCGGTAGAGCACGGTCTTGGTGCGGTGCTCGCCGGTGACCAGCTGGTAGGTGGCCGCGCCCTTGGGGCAGAGCTTGCCCCGCGAGATGGGCGAGTCGGGGTCGCCCTCGATGTCGATCAGCTGCTCGTCCTTGGTGTAGAGCAGCTGCCCGCAGCCCACCGCGCAGTAGGGGCACACCGAGCGCTTGACCTCGTCGGCGTCGGCGATGCGCGAGCGCAGCTGCTCGCGGGTCTGCCGACTGCCGGCGGTGTCGACGATCAGCCCGGAGAGGTCGCGGTGCTTCAGCTGCCGGTAGACCGGCCACTGCTCGAGCAGGTCACGGACCCCCATCGGCCTCCCGTTCGCCTCACCGCTCAGCGGGCCTCGACCCTAAGCACCCTCGCACATGACCACAACCGCACCGCCCCGACCGTTCGCACGGTCGGGCGCTCACCGACGCTGGCCGGTGCGGCTCGACTCCTGCCCGCTGCTCTCGGGCTCAGCGGCCTCCCTGCGCGGCGGGCGGGTGATCATCGTCAGGACCATGCCCACGATCGCCAGCCCGGCGAAGCCGTACAGGGCGCCGTCGAAGCTGCCGGTCGCCTCGTAGACCATCGACATGCCCAGCGGTCCGATCACGCCACCCAGGCTCCAGGCGATCAGCATGATCCCGTAGATCGCCCCGCCGTTGGTGGTGCCGAAGAAGTCGGCGGAGACCGACGGCATCGTCCCGAAGGTGCCGCCGTAGTTCAGGATCGCGATGCAGGCCAGCACGAACAGCACGGCGAAGATCGTCCCGGCGTTCGGCATCAGCGCGAAGGCCACCGCCGAGATCGGCAGCAGCACCCGGAAGGTGGTCATGCGGCCGAGCTTGTCGGACACCGCGGCCCAGCCGGGGCGGCCACCGGCGTTGAACAGGCCGATGACACCCACCAGCAGGGCGGCCGCGCCGGCGTCGACGCCGCTGATCTCCTGCGCGATGGGCGAGGCCTGGGAGATGAAGGCGTTGCCGATGACCACGCTCAGGGTGAACATCGCGGTGAGCAGATAGAACTGCGGGGTCCGCAGGGCCTCGCCGAGGCTGAAGTCGCCGCCGGCCTCTTCGTCGTCGTCCCCGGTGTCCTCATCGTCGTCCTCGCTGGGCGGATCGCGCAGCAGCAGGCTGGCGGCGACACCGACGACGAGGTAGCCGATGCCGAGCACCCCGAGGACGGGCGGCACCGAGCCGAAGGCCGCGATCATCGGCTCGCCGATGGGGCCGGTGATCAGCGCGCCGGCACCGAAGCCGCCCACGGCGATCCCGTTGGCCAGGCCCCGCTTGTCGGGGAACCACTTCGACAGCACGGCGGGTGGCACGATGTAGGCCAGGCCGAGGCCGAGGCCGCCGAGCACCCCGTAGGTGACGATCATCACCCAGAGGTGCTCGGGCTCGCTGGTCAGCGCGGACAGCCCCACCCCGACCGAGTACACGGCGATCCCGGCCAGCGCGACGGGGCGCGGCCCGATGCGGTCCTGGATGCGGCCGCCGACGAACGTGCCGACGAAGATGACGCCGTGCAGGACCACGTAGGGCAGCAGCGCCTGCGTGCTGGTCCAGCCGAACTCCTCCTGCAGGGGGCCGGTGAACACGCTCCAGCCGTAGACGCCGCCGATCGCCAGCATCACGACGGCGCCGGCGGCGGCGATCAGCCAGCGCTGACCGCTGGACGGTGTGGTCGAGGTCGACATGGCGGTCCCCCGCGACGGCTGCCCGTCACCGTGCACGGATCTCACGGTCACGCCGCGCCGAGCCCCGTCCGAACGGAGAGCCTCCGGCCGACGGCGCGCCGCCGACCGGGGCCCGACGGTCAGGCCGGGTGGACGTCGCGCAGGGGGTCGACGATCGTCTCGGCCAGCCGGGCGGCCGCCTCCTCCACCGAGGGCTGGTAGAGCATGAAGGACGGCACGATCGTGCGCGACACCCCGACGCTGGCCAGCTCCTGGGCCGCGCCCACGGGATCGTCGCCGTAGAGGTCGCGGCTTCCGGCCGTGAGCTCGATCGCCGAGGGGTCGCGGCCGGCGTCGGCGGCGGTCTGTCGCACGATGTCGAACAGCTCCGCGAGCTCCTGTGGGCTGCCCTTGCCCGGGAAGAAGGCGTCGCCGTAGAGGCCGGCCCGACGTGCCGCGGCCTTGGAGTGGCCCCCGACGACGATCGGCACCCGGCCGTGGACGGGCTTGGGGTTCACCGACGCGCCGGAGAAGGACACGTAGTCGCCGCTGAACTCGGCGCCGTCGCGGTCCCACAGCACGTCGAGGACCCGCAGGTACTCGTCCGTGCGCGCGCCCCGGTCGGCGAAGGGCACGCCGAGCGCGTCGAACTCCTCCTCGAGCCATCCGACCCCGATGCCCAGGCGCAGCCGGCCGCCGGCGAGCTGGTCGAGCGTGGCGGTCTCCTTGGCCAGCACCAGCGGGTTGCGCTGGGGGAGGATGAGGATGCCGGTCCCGAGGTTGACCGTGCTCGTGTGCGCGGCCACCCACGTCAGCCAGATCAGCGGGTCGGGCAGCGGCACGGAGGGGTCGCCGGCCATCTTGCCGCTCGAGGAGTAGGGGTAGGTCGACTCGTACTGCTCGGGGAAGATCACGTGCTCGACGGTCCAGATGGACTCGAACCCGTGCGCCTCCGCGACGCGGCCGAGCTGCGCGGCGCCCTCGGGTCCGGTGAAGCCACCGGTGTTGGCGAACATGATGCCGACGTCCATGGGTGCTCCTCGCCGTTCGTGGGGCGGCCTCGCCGCCGGTCGTGGGGTGGACGCCCGTGGGCGTGGGCCAACGTACGGGTGGGGATGGCCCCGCCTCGGGGTTCAGGCCTGGGGATCGTCCTCGGCGTGCCGGGCGATCGCGTCGCCGGGCAGCTCGTCCTCCGGATACATCAGCCGCATGAGCTTGCGCATCCCGCCCAGCCAGCGCTCGGGGTCGTTGGCGCGATTCGCGTAGTACTCCGCGACCTCGGTGTGGGGCAGCACCAGGAAGCGCTCCTGCTCCACCGCGTCGAGCGCATCGGCGGCCACCACCTCGGGGCCGAGGACGCCATCGCGGGTCGCGGCGCTCTGGGCGTCGGGGCTGCCGATGTCCGCATCGATCGGGGCGACGGGGTTGTTGCGCAGCAGGTTGGTTGCCACGCCCTGGGGGCAGACCACCGACGCGCGGATGCCCTGGTGATGGTGGTGGACGGCGATGAACTCGGCCACGGCCACGGCGGCGTGCTTGGTGATCGAGTAGCCGAGCGACCCGAGCTGCATCAGCAGTCCCGCCGCCGACGCGACGCTGACCAGATGCCCCCGGCCGCGGGCGATCATGGAGGGCAGCACGGCCCGCGCCGCGTAGATGTGGGCCAGCACGTGGACCTCCCACATCAGCTGCAGCAGCTCGTTGGACTCCTCGAGCCCGCCGGCGGTGACCACGCCCGCGTTGGAGACGAAGATGTCGACCGGCCCCTGCTCGGACTCGACGCGCGCGACGAGGTCGGCGATGCCCTGCTCGTCGCGGACATCGAGCTCCACGCCGGTCCCACCGATGTCGTCGGCCACGCGCCGGGCCTGCTCGCCCTGCAGGTCGGCGACCACGACGTGTCGGGCGCCCCGGGCGGCGGCGTCGCGGGCGACGGCCTCGCCGATGCCAGAGCCGCCGCCGGTGATGATGAGGATGCGATCGTTGATGTCCATGCCCGGCAGCCTACGCGCTGCTGTTTCGGAGAGCGAAGCGTGATCGGGGACGCGCGTCCGATCTCGGGCTGGGACTCCCGCGCCGAGGGGCCGTCCGGACACGGTGTGGACACGCGCCCACGCGATCCTCGTCGCGCTCGTAGAGTCGGCGCGCCGTGGCGGCACGCTCGCCGCCGCGCATCGACCCATCGTCGCCGGAGGGGCCGTGTCGTCACCGCAGCGCCGTCGGAGGCGGGCGATCGGCCTGCTCGTGCTCCTGGCTGCGCTCGCGGTCCTCGCGGCCGTGGCGGTGGTCCCGGCCGTCACCGGCATGGTGGACGGCCTGCGGGCCCTGGGCGGAGAGGGCGCCGGCGCGCCCGCCGTC
>SKLC01000208.1 GCA_007123425.1 Nitriliruptoraceae bacterium | reverse complement strand
CGCGGCGGGCCGCGTGACCGGCGCGCGCTCCGGCTCGGCGTCGAGGAGCTGTGGCACGGGCGTGCCCGGCGGCGAGGGGACGCCGGGCCCAGCTCGGAGCAGATCTCCCTGGATCTGCACGCCGACCACGAGCCGCGGCTGCCGGCCGCCACCCCGGCGAGCCGGGTGCGTGCGGAGCTGGCTGCCACGGGGCTGGACGTCAGCCGGCACGTGCTCGCCTTCTACGAGCCGCTGCTCGAGGTGCTGGGCGTCACGCGGGCCTGCGAGCTCGAGCGGTGCGAGGAGCGCGAGCGCGTGCGCGTCGCCGGGGTGAAGGTCGCCGTGCAGTCCCCGGCGCAGCGCTCAGGGCAGCGGGTGCTGTTCCTCTCCCTCGACGACCGCACGGGATCGACCCAGACCACCTACTTCGAGCGTGCGCTGCCCGACTGCGCCTGGTCCGTGCGGCACGCCTGGCTGCTGGTCGCCGAGGGTCGGGTCTCCTTCCGGGGCGGGCGCACGGCCACGGTCACCGGCACGCGCGCCTGGGATCTCTCGCGGCTCTGGCGCGCCTGGCAGCAGGGGTGGCTGGAGCGTGCCCTCGCCGAGCGGGGCACGCCGGCGCCCCATGAGCGGCAGCCGACCCGGCCCGCCGGGCTGCAGGCCTCCGAGTTCGGTCGGGGCAGCCGCTGACGCGTCCCGGCCGCCGATGCTGCGGCACACGGTGATGCTCCCTCTTCCCCGGCCCGGCGGCGTGTACGACATACTCGCCTCATCAGCGCCCCGGAACAAGGTGTGGCCCCGTGGTCGACCGCAACCTCAGACGTCGCTATCACCGGCACCTGGCCGACGAGCGCGACGCCGCTGCCGTCTACCGCGCGATGGCCCAGCGGGCGGACGGCGAGGCACGACGGATCCTGCTGGGGCTGGCCGACGCCGAGGAGCGGCACGCCGCCCACTGGGCCGACCGCCTCGAGGAGCTCGGCGAGCCCCGTCCCGCGGTCGCCAACAGCAGCCCGGGCTGGCGCGCCCGCGCCCTGACCGTCATCGCGCGGCGGTTGGGCCTCAAGGCGGTGGTGCCGCTGCTGGAGCGCCAGGAGGCCGCCGAGATCTCCCGCTACGACGAGGAGCCGGCAGCGCCGGACCAGATGGTGGTCGACGAGCGGGTCCACGCCCGGGTGGTCTCCAGCCTCTTTCCGACCTGGCGCACCCGCACGTCGGGGTCGCTGCGGGCCGGGACCTTCGGCGCCAACGACGGGCTGGTGTCCAACCTCGCCCTGGTGATGGGCGTGGCCGGCGGGCAGGCGAGCGACCAGACGATCCTGCTCGCCGGCCTCGCCGGGCTGCTGGGCGGCTCGCTGTCGATGGGCATCGGGGAGTGGATCTCGGTGACCTCCCAGCGCGAGCTGTGGGAGGGCGCGGTGGAGCTCGACACGGAGCACCTCGGGGTCCTGCCGGAGCACGGCGCCCACGAGCTCGCGCTGCTCTTCCGCGCGCAGGGGCTGTCGCTGGACCGGGCCGAGGTGGCCGCCCAGGAGGTGCTGGCCGAGCCCGAGTCGGCGGCGCGGCTGCTGGCGAGCGAGAAGCTGGGCTTCGACCCCCAGGCGCTGGGCTCGCCGTGGCAGGCCGCCGGGTCGAACTTCGCCGCGTTCGTGGTGGGCGCCTCCGTGCCGGTGCTGCCCTACGTCCTGGGCTCGGGCACGGCGGCGTTCGTGTGGGCCATGGCCCTGTCCGCCCTGGCCCTGTTCGTGGTCGGCGCGCTGATCAGCGTGGTCACCTACCGCCCGATGCTGCTGGCGGGCACGCGGCAGCTGGCCATCGGCGCCGGCGCCGCCACGCTGACCTACCTGCTCGGCAGCCTCATCGGCGCGGGCGTGTGACGCCGCCGTGCCGGCGACAGGGGCGCGGGCACGTCACTCGACGAGCACGGGCGGCCCGGTGATGTCGTCGGCCGGCAGCGGGTCGACGTTGGCGAAGCGCAGACCCAGCGGGCCCGCGGTGGGGCCGTGCTCGATCCGGATGTCGAGCACGTGGCCCGGCCACGAGATCGTCAGGACGTCCTCGTCCCGGGTCACCGTGCCGCCGAGGGCGGTCCACAGCCGCTCGGCGGCATCGAGGTCGGGGTGGGTCAGGGTGGGACCGAGCAGCGCCGCGTCCCCCCGGGGGGCCTCGGGCACGTAGCCGGTCTCCGCCATCCACGCCTCGTCGCTCTTCTCGGACCAGGCGACCTGGACGATCATGCCGCCCACCTGCGAGGGGCGCAGGTAGGCCTCGTGCCATCCGCCCTCGGTGGAGACGTCGACGACGTCGTAGCCCTCGGAGCGAAGGGTCTCGACGGCCGGCAGCAGCGCGTCGGCGACCTTCAGGGTCACGTGGTGCACCCGCGGCCCGTAGCGCTCCATGAACCGCGTCGCGAAGCCCTCCCCGTAGGGCTGCCACAGCTCGAGCTTGCCGTCGTTGGCGAAGACCATCTGCCGGATCGCGACCGGCACGTCCAGGACCTCGGCGTCGTCGCTCTGCCAGCCGCCTCCGAGCTGGTCGTGCCAGCGCGGCGCGGCGGCGTCGATGTCGTGGACCGCGATGGCCACGTGGTCGGGGATGGTCTCGATCGGCATGGCGGCCTCGAATGCGGGGGTGAGAGGGGTGGGACCGGTGGGGATGGCAGCGGTGACGGCACGTGACGAGGTGGCCGGGGCCGCACCTGAGGCAGCGGGCCGCAGCCGGGCGCGGCCCGCGTCGTCACTGGGCGGGCAGCACGGCGGCGCCGAGCACGGGATGGGCCTCCATGGGCTCGACGCCGGCCATGCGCAGCCCCACCGGCCCGGCGGTCGCGCCGGCCTCGACGCGCACGGTCAGCGGCGCGCCGTCCCAGGCGACCATGATGGCCCTGTCCTCGTGGGTGACCTTGCCGCCCAGCGTCGTCCAGATGCGCTCGGCGGCGTCGAGGTCGGGATGGGTCAGCGTGGGCCCGAGCAGCTCGACCTCGCCGCGCGGCTCCTCGGCGACGTCGGCGTTGCGGCGGGTCCACTCCTCGGGGCTGGACTCCGACCAGGCGATCTGGGCGATCACGCCGCCGACCTGGGAAGGGCGCAGGAACCCCTCGTGCCAGCCGCCCTCGGTGTTGACGTCCACGACGTCGTAGCCCTCGGCGCGCATGGTCTCGACCGCGGGCATCAGCGCGTCCGGCACCTTGAGGGTGACGTGGTGGACGCGGGGGCCGAACCGGTCCAGGAAGCCCTGCGCGAAGCCCTGGCCGTTGGGCTGCAGCAGCTCGAGCTTCGCGCCGTTCGCGAAGCGAAGCTGGCGCACGTGGAAGGGGGCCTCGGGCAGGAACATCCCGCGGTTGGCCCAGCCCGCGCCCAGCTGGTCGCGCCAGCGGGCGGCGGCGTCGTCGATGGCGGGCACGGCCACGGCCACGTGATCGGGCACGGCGGGGATGGGCATGCTGTTCGAGGCTCCCGTGAGCGTCGTCGTCGGCTGGGAACGCTAGACCGGCGGGGGCGCTCGGCGCCAGCCGGGTACGCTCGCCGCGACGACGAACGCACGTTCGCCCCGCCGTCTCGTCGCCGCGAAGGGGGCGCACCGTGACCGAGCCCGGGGGCCCGGCCGCAGGCTCCGATCCGTCCGACGACCCGCGCGCGGTGGTCGGTGAGCCGATCCTGCACGTGGACATGGACGCCTTCTACGCGTCGGTGGAGCAGCGCGACGATGCGCGGTTGCGTGACCGCCCCGTGGTGGTCGGCGGCGCGGGGGACCGTGGCGTGGTGGCGGCCGCCTCCTACCAGGCGCGCCGCTTCGGGATCCACAGCGCGATGCCGATGGTGCAGGCGCGACGCCGGTGCCCGGACCTCGTGATCGTGCCGGGCCGCTTCGACGTCTACCGCGAGGTCTCGCGCGAGGTCATGGGACTGCTGCGGAACGTCACGCCGTGGGTCGAGCCGCTCTCCCTCGACGAGGCCTTCCTCGACGTCCGGGGCGCGGTGCGGCTCTTCGGTGCGCCGGACGAGATCGCGCGGCGCATCCGCGCCGACGTCCGGGACCGGCTCGACCTGCCCTGCTCGGTGGGGGTGGGCCCCACGAAGTCGGTGGCGAAGCTGCTCTCGGGGCGGGCCAAGCCCGACGGGGTCTGTCACTGGCGTGCCGAGGAGGTGGTCGCCAACCTTCGCCCGCTGCCCGTCAGCGCGCTGTTCGGCGCCGGGCCGCGCACGGTCGAGCGGCTCGAGGCCTACGGCTTCACCACGATCGGGCACATCGCCGACACCGACCGACGCACCCTGCAGCGTGTGGTGGGGGAGGCGGTCGGCGCGCATCTGCACCAGCTGGCCCGGGGCGAGGATCCCCGCGCGGTCAACCCGACCGAGCCCGCCCGGTCGCTGTCCGCGGAGGCCACCTTCGAGGTAGACGTCGACGACCCGGAGTCGCTGCGCCGCCACCTGCTGCGCCTGACCGAGAAGGTGGCGCGCCGCCTGCGGCGCGCGGACCTCGCCGGGCGGACGATCACGATCAAGGTCCGATTCGCCTCGTTCGAGACGGTGACCCGCTCCCACACCCTGGCCGAGCCCACCGACCGCACCCAGGAGATCGCAGCCGTCGCGCGCGAGCTGCTGGACCAGCTGCGCCTCGAGCGGGCACGGGTGCGGCTGCTGGGCGTGGGCGTGTCCAACCTCGCCGACGGCGTGGGCGCGCGGCAGCTGGCCCTCGAGGTCCCCACGCCGGTCGACCCCCGGTGGGAGCAGCTCGACCGGGTCGCCGACGAGGTGACCGAGCGCTTCGGCGGGGTCGGCGTGTCCTACGCCTCGCTCCTCGACGACGACGACGAGGAAGGGCCACCCGCACCCACCCGCGAGGATCGCGGCTGACTCACGGCCGGTGACCATCGGTCCGATCCGGCTTCGTGCCCCTCGCTAGCGTCGACTGATTCCGCGCCCGAGGAGAGGCCAGCAGATGATCGGGAACTTTCGTGGACGCGCCCTGGGCACGGTGGCTTCGGCCGCGCTGCTCGTGGGCGTCGCGGCCGGCACGGCATCGGCGACCGAGGACCTGCAGCCACGTCCGGGATGCGGGTTCGGCGACGAGAACCACAACCACCAGGCCGCGCCCGGGCTCGATCCCGACGGGCTGCGCCCGGGGCACGGGTTCGGCGACGAGGTCAACGAGCACACCGCGCCGCCAGGGCTGATCCCGGCCGGCGAGGGCGAGCAGGACAACCCTCGTCGAGGTTGCATCGACGACCCGCGCTGAGGTCGACCTCAGCCCGGTGCGAGCGGGAGGAACTCGACCCGGTGGCGCTGTCGGCGCCGACGGTCGAGGTAGGCGGCGAGCTCCTCGTAGATCTCGTCGCCCACCATCGTGCGCAGCTCGGCCTCCATCGAGCGGTACACCGGCTCCCGGCCGACGAAGGCCGTGTCGTCGTCGAGGCACCACCAGCCGAAGTCGGCGCCGCCCTCGCCCCAGTGGCCGCGCTCGAAGGCGGCGATGGTATGGATCTCGAGGGCCTCGCCGTCGTTGGCGACCTGCTCGTCGATCGTGCGGTGCAGCGGCACCTGCCAGCAGACGGTGGGCTTGTGGGTCATGTGGTGCTCACCGCGCCGCTCGGCGAGGTGGTGCAGCGCGCAGCCCTCGCCGGCGGGGAAGCCGGCGCCGTTGAGGAAGATGCAGGCGCCGTCGACGACGCGCGTGAGCGTCTCGTCCTCCTCGTCGTCGACCAGGACGCCGTGCGCGGTCGCCAGGGCGTGGTGCTGCATCGTGTCGGACGAGAGCTCCTCGTCGACGAGCCGCTGCAGCTCCTCGGGGTCGTCATCGTCGTTGAGGTAGGCGCCGTGCTGGCAGCAGCCCATCACCCCGTCCTGGGTGTCGGGGAAGACGCTGGGGCAGCCCGCGCCGTAGATGCACTGGTAGCTGGAGAGCAGGAACGACACGTCGAACGTGTAGCGACGGTGGTCGTCGTCGGGGTCGCGGAGGGTGACCCACTCGCGGTCGAGCATGGCGTGCCGCCTGGACTCGGGGGAGAAGGGGACGAGGTGGTCCCGGAGCGTCGAGCGGCCCAGGCTATCGGCGTGCCCCCACGAGCAGGAGCACGCCAGCCGGCGACCGCACCCGGTGCCGGGTGGGAGCCCTAGGCTCGGTGCTCCACGCCCAGACGCACGACAGGAGCCGCCGTGTCCGAGGTCGTCAGCTACGAGGTCGTCGACCGGGTGGCGCACGTCACCCTCGAGCGGCCCGAGGTCCGCAACGCCATGAGCACCGCGGTGTTCGAGCAGCTCGCCGAGCGCGCGCAGCAGGCCGCCGAGGACCCGGACGCGGGCGCGGTCCTGGTCGCGGGCCGCGGTGGCTCCTTCTCCAGCGGCCTGGACGTGAGCCTGTTCAGCCAGGGCGGGCCCGGTGGCGACGGCGACGGGGGCGGCACGGGCGCCGAGGGCATCGGCCGGCTCCAGGCCGCCTTCACGGCGTACGAGGAGCTCGACAAGCCCACGGTCGCCGCGATCGAGGGCTACTGCTTCGGCGCAGGCATCCAGCTGGCCGCCGCGTGCCACCTCCGGGCCGTCGCACCGGACGCGCAGCTGGCCGTGATGGAGGCCCGCTGGGCCCTGGTGCCCGACCTGGGCGGCACCTGGCGGCTGCCCCGCCTCGTGGGCCTCGGGCGGGCGACCGAGATGACCATGACCGCCCGGCGCGTGGGTGCCGACGAGGCCCTGGCCATCGGGCTGGCCGAGGTGGCGCTCGACGGCGACGACCCGCTCGCCCGGGCCCACGAGTACGCGGCGCGGCTGGCGGCCGGGCCCGGCTCGGTGCGTCGGGCCCCACGCCTGCTGCGTGAGAACCTGGGCCGGGACCGGGACGCGGCGCTGCGCGTCGAGGCGGAGCAGCAGCTCGCCTGTCTGCGTGGCCCCGACTTCGCCGAGGCCGTCGCAGCGGCCATGGAGGGCCGCTCGGCGAGCTTCAGCGGTGCGTGAGAACCGTCGCACCTCGATGCGGTCACCGAGGTGCACCGATCGCTCACATCGCGGTCGGTGGCGCGCGACCTGTCCATCAGAGCGTGCGCGCCCAAGACCGCCTCGGTACGCTCTCATCTCGTCATCGGCCGCGTGGGGACCACATGCCGCTATCCGAGCATGAGGAGCGAATCCTCGCCGAGATCGAGCGCCAGCTCGCGGCGGAGGATCCTCGGTTCGTCGCGCGCACGCGCAAGCGCAAGCGACCGGCGCGCTCGTCGCGCACGTTGCGGCTGCGCGTGGCGGTCGTGCTGGCCGTGATCGGGTTCTTCTCGCTGCTGGGCCTGGTCTCGCACATCGCCTTCGGCGTGGCAGGGATGGTCCTGCTGCTCGCCGGTCTCGTCCTCGGTGCCACCGCGCTGCGGGAGGGCGTCGAGGAGTCGCGCGCGCACGTGCCACCCGACGAGCAGCGCTGACGCCCCGGACTCTCGCACCCTGACGCCGCGCCCCGTGCGCGGCGTTCGTGATCGCGGCCGGGCGACGAGAGGTCAGGCGCGACGCATCCGCAGGCGCAGCGCGCCCGTCCACCGGCGCACGTGCTCCAGCCCGGCTGTGACCGGGAGGCGGACCGGAGCGAGCAGCCGGTCCCGCAGCCCCACCGAGTCGCGTAGCTGTGCCTGCAGGCCGGCGACGAGCTCCTGCGCCTCGCGCGCGTGCTCACGGTCGACCTCGCCGCCGAACGCGGCCGTGGTGGCCAGCGCTGCGAGTCGCCGACCGCGCGCGTCGTCGATCCTGCCCTCCGCCGCCCAGCGTCGCGTGGTCTCGCCGAGGGTCTCCGACGCTCGGCGCCCCACGCCGTAGGCGGCCGCGGTCGT
>SKLC01000316.1 GCA_007123425.1 Nitriliruptoraceae bacterium | reverse complement strand
CTGGTTGTGGCCCGTAGTTCCAATGCAGTAATGACATTCCGATTTCGGCGCAATCTTGCAACAGGTGGGGACCTCTTGGCACGCATGGGGACAGCGGGGCGCACGGTCGCGATCGTCGCCGCCGTGGTGCTGGCACTGGTGGCGACCGCGGCGATCACGATGTACATCCGGGGCATCGAGGCTCAGGCCTTCGACGACGCCGAGATGGTGGAGGTGTTCGTCGCCCAGGAGGAGATCCCGGAGGGCCTGAGCGCCTCCGCGGCCAGCGAGGCCGGCGCCATCGATCGTGCCGATCGGCCGCGGGTGTCGGTGCCCGATGGCGCCGTCGCCTCGCTCGATGAGATCGACGGGCTGGTCTCGGCCGACCCGATCCTGGCCGGCGAGGTGCTGGTCCGCGGTCGCTGGGCCGACCCCGGTGACGCCCGTGCTACCGGCGTGGAGATCCCCGAGGGGCACGAGGCGATCTCCGTGCAGGTCGGCATCCCACCCGGCGTCGCCGGCTTCGTCCAGTCCGGCGACCAGGTGTCGCTGATCGCCACGCTCACCGGTCCTGGGCCCGACGCCGAGGACGAGGACGCCGACCAGTCCGACGAGACGCGCACGCAGTACCTGCTGCAGAACATCCAGGTGCTCGCCGTCGGCCAGCGCGTCGCGGGTGCCGAGGAGGGCGACGACATCCAGGAGGGCACCGGCCAGGTCCTGATGACTGTCGCGCTCGAGCCCGACGACGCCGAGCGGCTGGTGTTCGCGATCGAGAACGCCTCGCTGTACTTCACCCTCCTACCCGACGACGCCGAGCCGGCCGAGACGCCGGGCCGCACGTTCGACACCCTGTTCGACTGACGCCCCTGATGCGGAAGCCACGGTCATGATCCTGGTCATCGAGCCCGACCCCTCCACCCGGGCGGCACTCGTCCACCGGCTCCCGGAGCCGGAGCCGATCTCCGAGGTCGACAGCCTCGAGGAGGCCGACGAGACGCTGCAGCGCCTGGCCGACTCCACCTCGTGCCTGGTGCTCGGCCCTTCGCTGGACCGGGCCGGCGCGCTGACGTTCGCCGAGAAGGTCGGCCAGCGCGACGCCGTCGGGGTGCTGCTGGTCGCCCAGGAGCTCGAGTCGGCCGTGCTGCGTGAGGCCCTGCGCGCCGGTGTGGACGACGTGCTGACGCTCGACGCGGCACCGGGGGAGTGGGACGAGTCCCTGGCCCGCGCCCGTGGCCGTGCCGCCACCGAGCGCGGCCACCGCCGCCCCGAGGTCGCCGAGGACACCGAGCGCGGCCGTCTGGTCTCGGTGTTCTCCACCAAGGGCGGCTGCGGCAAGTCGGTCGTGGCCACCAACCTCGCGCTGCTCGCCGCGGAGCGCTCCAAGCAGAACGTGGGCCTGATCGACCTGGACCTGCAGTCCGGTGACATGGCCATCATGCTGCAGCTCATGCCCGCTCTGTCCATCTACGACGCCTCCCAGAGCGTCTCCCACCTCGACGCCGAGGCGATGCAGGGCTACCTCACCCCGCACGCCAGCGGCGTCCACCTGCTCGCCGCGCCGATGGAGCCGTCGCTGGGCGAGCAGATCACCGCGACCTCCATCCAGACCATCCTGGAGCTGCTGCGCTCGCTGTTCCCGCTGACCATCATCGACGGGCCGCCGCTGTTCACCGACCAGATGCTCGGCGCGCTGGACATCTCCGACGAGATCATCCTCGTCGGCTCCATGGACGTGCCCAGCATCAAGAGCCTCAAGATGGCCATCCAGACGCTGAAGCAGCTGGGCCACTCGCGCGAGAAGCTGCGAGTGGTCATGAACCGGGCCGACAGCAAGGTCGGGCTGCGGGCCGCCGAGGTGGAGAAGTCCCTCGGGGTCGAGATCGACGTCCAGATCCCGTCCAGCCGCGACGTGCCGCTCTCGATCAACCAGGGCATCCCGCTGGCCGCGAGCCGACCCAAGTCACCGGTCGTGGGCGCCATCGGGGAGCTGGTGCCTGACCTGATCCCGCAGGCCGACGAGCAGGGGGAGCGCGGCCGCTTCTTCCGGCGCCGCTAGGAGCACACCATGGGGCTGTACGAACGACTCTCCGGAGCCAGCGCACCCGCGGCCACCCCGCCGAGCGAGGCGGACGGGGGCGAGGCGGCGCCCGCACCGTCGGCGGCGCCGGAGCCCGACGCGATGGCCGAGCGGCTCGCACAGCTGCGCCGGCGCACCCACCAGGCGCTCGTGCGCGCCTTGGGGCCCCGGCTGTACGACACCTCCACCTCGCAGGCACAGCTCGAGCAGGCGGTGCGCGACAAGCTCACCGAGGTGCTGGCCGGCGAGTCCATGCCGATGTCGGCCGCCGACCGGGCGCAGCTGACCGCCGCCATCGTCGACGACATCCTCGGCTACGGGCCGCTCGAGCCCCTGCTCGACGACGAGTCCGTCACCGAGGTGATGTGCAACGGGCACCGGCAGGTCTACATCGAGCGCAGCGGCCGGCTGGAGCTGACCGACATCACCTTCCTCGACGAGGGCCACCTGCGGCGCGTCATTGAGAAGATCGTCGGCGAGGTCGGCCGGCGCATCGACGAGGCTCAGCCCTACGTCGACGCCCGGCTGCCCGACGGCTCCCGTGTCAACGCCGTGATCCCGCCCGTCACCATCGACGGACCGACGCTGACCATCCGCAAGTTCTCCGCCGAGGCGTTCACCGGCGCCGACCTGGTCTCCTACGGCACCTGGACCAACGCGGCGTCGGAGTTCCTGGCTGCGGCCGTGCAGGGGCGCACCAACATCCTCGTCTCCGGTGGGACCGGCGCCGGCAAGACCACCACGCTGAACGTGCTATCGAACTTCATCCCCACCACCGAGCGGATCGTCACCATCGAGGACGCCGCGGAGCTGCGCCTGGGTCAGCCCCACGTGGTGCGCATGGAGTACCGGCCGCCCAACATCGAGGGCCGCGGCGAGATCGCCATCCGCGACCTGGTGCGAAACGCCCTGCGGATGCGCCCCGACCGCATCGTCGTCGGCGAGGTCCGCGGCGGCGAGGCGCTCGACATGCTCCAGGCCATGAACACCGGCCACGACGGCTCCATCTCCACCGTGCACGCCAACAGCCCGCGCGACGCCATCGCCCGGCTGGAGACCATGGTGCTGATGGCCGGCGTCGACCTGCCGGTGCGCGCCATCCGGGAGCAGATCGCCGCCGGCATCCAGTTCATCGTCCACCAGTCGCGCATGAAGGACGGGTCGCGCCGCATCACCCACGTCACCGAGGTGACCGGGATGGAGGGCGACACCATCATGCTCCAGGACATCTTCCTCTACGACGAGGGGATGGGCTTCGACCCGGAGTCCGGCCGCGCGCTCGGCCACCTCAAGGCCACCGGCATCCGCCCGACCATCACCGACCACCTCGGCGACCAGGGCATCGGCGTCGACGTGAGCTGGTTCCAGCCCGAGGACTTCGCGCGTCGAGGCCGGCGATGACCCTCGCCTCACGCCGACACGGCGTCCGGCTGTTCGCGATCGCTGCCCTGGTAGCGGTGGTGGCCATGCTCGCCCCGGTCGCCACGGCCAGTGCGCAGGACGCGGTCAACCTCGACCTGCTGGCCACCGAGCTCGAGGAGGACGGCGCCACCCGGCTCACCCTGGCCGTCACCGGCGACGTCGGCGACGACCCGCTCGACGCAGGCCACTTCACGGTCACCGAGAACGGCCAGCAGATCGACGGTCTCGACGTCGAGGCCCTCACCGAGGAGGACGAGCGGGAGCCGGCAACCGTCATGATCCTGTTCGACGTCTCCGGGTCGGCCGCCGGCGAGCCCATCGAGGCCGCCCGTGACGCCGCCATCGATCTGGTCGAGGAGCTCGTCCCCGAGGGCGTCGAGATGGGGCTCGCCCCGTTCGCCACGGACGCGGAGCTGATCACCGGCCCGACGGACGACCTCGACGTGCTCACGGCCGCGCTCGACGACCTCGAGGCCGGTGGCAGCACCGCGCTCTACGACGCGATCGTCCTCGGTGCCGAGCAGCTGGAGGACGTCACCGGACAGCGCTCCCTCGTGCTGTTCACCGACGGCGCGGACACCTCGTCCGACGCCACCCTCGAGGAGGCGGTCGCCGCGTCCGCCGGCGCCGACGCGCCGATCACGAACGTGGCGCTGCTCACCGACGACCAGGACCCGGAGGTGCTCGACGCCCTCGCCGAGGAGACCGAGGGCCGCCTGCTGGAGGTCGCCGACGTCGGCGGGCTGTCCGACGCCTTCCTCGAGGTCGCCCAGTCCTTCACCAACCAGTACGTCGTCACCTACGAACACGACGACCTCGCACCGGAGCTCGACCTGCAGGTCGCGGTCGAGGTGGATGGCGCCAGCGCCGAGCAGCGGGGCGTGGTGATCAACCAGCGCGTCGAGCAGGTCGAGACGGGCGAGTCGTCCCTGCCCACGCGGGAGGCCTTCGACGCCGGGTGGCTGGGGACCGATGCGGGGCTCTACACCGCCCTCGCCGCAGCGTTCGTCGCGCTCGTGCTGCTGCTCGGGGTGCTGATCGTGCCCAGCGGCGACCGTGCCGCGAGCCAGACGCTGCGCCGCACCGTGACGATGGTGCAGCGCGGCGACCGGCAGCCCAAGGGCCCATCGTCCGGCGTCACCGCCTCCTCCCTCGGCCAGCGCGCCGTGGAGATGGTGGAGCGCGTCCCACGGCCGGAAGGCTACGACGAGCGGTTGCAGACCGACATCGACCGGGCCGGCTGGCAGCTGCGTGCCACCGAGTTCACCGCCATGCGGGTCGGCGCGGCCCTGGCGGGCCTGCTGGGCCTGTGGGCGCTGTCGGGCAACTGGCTGCTGGGCGTCGTGGGCCTGCTCGCCGGTGTGGTCGGCCCGGTGCTGTTCCTCAACAACAGCAAGGAGCGGCGCCAGGCCCGCTTCATGGAGCAGCTGCCCCAGACGCTGCAGCTGCTGTCGGGGACGCTGCGCGCCGGCTACGGGCTGCTGCAGGGCATCGACACGATCGTCAAGGAGACCGAGGACCCCATGTCATCGGAGTTCCAGCGGGTGCTCACCGAGGCGCGCCTGGGGCTGCCGCTGGAAGACTCCCTCGACGCGATGGCCGACCGGGTCGAGTCCGAGGACTTCCGGTGGGTGGTGGTGGCGATGAACATCCAGCGCCAGGTCGGCGGCAACCTCGCTGAGCTGCTCGAGACCGTCTCGGAGACGCTGCGGGGCCGCGAGCAGGTGCAGCGCCAGATCAAGGTCCTGTCCGCCGAGGGCAAGCTGTCGGCGATCGTGCTCATCGCCCTGCCGTTCGTGATCCTGGGCTACATGCTGGTCGTCAACCCCGCCTACCTGATGACGCTGTTCACCCACATCTTCGGGCTGGCGATGGTCGGCGGCGCGGGCCTGCTGATGATCGTCGGCATCTTCTGGATCCGCCGCATGATCCAGATCGACGTCTGAGGAGGCGAGCGTGGACACCACCCTGCTGATGCTCGTCGGCCTCGCGGCCGCCTTCGCCGCCGTAGCGCTGCTCGTCGGCGTCACGGTCACCTCGATGGCCCAGCGCCGCGCCATCTACCGGTCCCTGCGCGCCGTGGAAGGTGCCGGCGAGGCCACCGTCGACGTCCGACAGCAGGAGCTGGCCACCCCGTTCATTCGCCGGGTCGTGCAGCCCGGCCTCGGGGGCCTGGCGCGTGCGACCAAGCGGTTCAGCCCGGCCGAGGTGATCGACCGCCTCGACGAGGAGCTGGTCTACGCCGGCAGCCCCGCCGGCTGGGACGGTGCCCGCGTCTTCGCGCTCAAGCTGGCCACGACCGTGGTGTTCGTCGTCGGCTCGCTGGTGGTGCTGCCCGCCGGCGGGTTCGGGTGGCTGCGCGCGATCGTGCTCGCGCCCTTCGCCGGGTTCGTCGGCTACTACCTGCCCGAATGGATCCTGCGGTCGCGGTCGGGCTCACGGCAGGAGTCGATGCGCCGTGCCCTGCCCGACGCGCTCGATCTGATGTCGATTACCGTGGAGGCCGGGCTTGGGTTCGACGCGGCCATGGACCGGGTCAGTCGCGAGATGGGCGGGCCGCTGGGCCAGGAGCTCCACCGCGTCGGCCAGGAGATGCGGCTGGGCAAGTCCCGCAGCGAAGCCCTGCGCGACCTGGGCGAGCGCACCACCGTCGACGAGCTCAAGTCGTTCATCCTGGCGATGGTGCAGGCCGAGATCTTCGGCATCTCCGTCTCCCGGGTGCTGCACGTGCAGGCAGAGGAGCTGCGGATCAAGCGCCGGCAGCTGGCCGAGGAGCAGGCGCAGAAGCTGCCCGTCAAGATCGTCTTCCCGCTGATCCTGTGCATCTTCCCGGCGCTGATGGTCGTGCTGCTCGGGCCCGCGGCGATCAACATCTACGAGAACCTCATCGGCGGCCTGTAGCGACTCCGGAGCAGACATGGCATCGTCCCGGTTCCCCGTGCTCGTGGTCACCCGCGACATCGCGCTGGGGCTGGCCATCCAGCAGTTGCGCCCGGAGTGGCGGGTTGACGACGCGCTGCCCCTGACCGCACCCGACGATCACGTGCTGGTCGTGGACCTCGTGACGCTGGACGTCGCCTTCGAGCAGGTGCGCGCCTCCGGGGTGCAGCCCCGGCTCGTGATCTGCGACGACGAGGTCGACGGAGATGTGCCCTGCCTCCGTCGGCCCTTCCCCGCCGAGCAGCTCGTGACCGCCATCGAGGCTGAGCCTGCCGAGGTGCCGGCCCGATTCTCGGAGCCTGAGCCTGAGCAGATCGAGGAGCCGGTCCTGGGCCCTGAGCCTGAGCCGGGGAAGGAGCCGGTCCTGGGCCCTGAGCCTGAGCCGGGGGAGGAGCCGGTCCTGGACCCTGGTCCGGAGCGGGTCGCGGAGCCGGAGGAGGTCCTGGACCTCACGGCGCTGGAGCCGCCCTCTCCTGCACGGTCACGGCCGCGTCGCTCCAGACGTCGTGCCGGCCGAGGGTGGGCCGGCCGGCAGGTCGGTCAGCTCCCACCGCCGTCGGCATCCGACCACCAGGACCCCCCGCTTGCTGCCGCGGCCACGTCGGCGCGTGCGAGCTCTGCGCGCGGGGCGGCCGATGACGACCCGGTGAAGACTGAGCCGGGATCCACCTCGCTCGAGGAGCGGCTGCTCAGCGCGGTTGACGATGTCCAGCGACTGCTCGATCTCATCGACGAGTTCCCGATGCTTGGTGACCTGGCGTCGCTGCGATCCGCCGTGGTCGAGGAGGCGCGCTCGCTCGTCGATGCCGACGTCGTCACCCTGTGGCAGCGCACGCGGCATGGGTTCGAGGTCGCGGCCGCCGTCGGCGCGACATCCACGCCCGGCCTGCAGCAGGCGAAGGCCGACCATCCGCTGCTCCATGAGGTCGCCACGACTCGACAGGGACTGCTCCTCGCACCGGTCGACGCCATGCGCGCGCTGGTCGCGGGGATCGCGGGCACCCACACGGCGTCGCTGATCGCCATCCGCATCGGGGCGGCCGAATCGGCCGACCGGGTGCTGGTCGTGGGCCGCGACCGGTACCTGATGGAGGACGACCTCGACCGGCTCGTGGGATTCGGGCAGGAGGCGGGCCCGATGCTGCAGATCTCCCAGCGGCTCACGGCGCTGACGCAGGTCGTGCGAGCGCCCGCAGAGCGGTTGTTCGCCTAGAGCCGCAGCGCCAGCCGATCCCGACGCAGATGCCCGGCCCCCAGCATGACGGCCAGCCCCGCCAGCGCCCAGATCATCGCGCCCATGATCGCGACCAGCGACGGGTTGAGCATCAGCACGCCGGTGATCTGGGCGACCAGCAGCAGGATGACGGG
>SKLC01000288.1 GCA_007123425.1 Nitriliruptoraceae bacterium | reverse complement strand
GGGCCGCAGCGCCGGTGCCAGCCGGGTCTTGCCGCCGGTGCGCAGCGGCACGAGCGCGGTCAGGGGCGGGGAGGCGGACATCGCGGCGATCCTAGTGCCCTGCCCGGCACCACGAGGACGCCGCCCCACGGGACGGGGAGCCGGCCGGACAGCGCCGCCCGCGCCGCGGGGGTCCCGCTAGGTTGCGGGGCGGCGTCGCCAGGGAGCGTGACGGAGAGGAGCGCCCACGTGGGCAAGGTCGCGGTGATGGGCTCGGGCTCGTGGGGCACGGCCTTCGCCCAGATGTGCGTCGACGCGGGATCGAGCACCATGATCTGGGCGCGCCGGGCCGAGGTGGCCGAGGAGATCCGCCACCGCTCGACGAACGCGGCCTATCTCCCCGACGCCGACCTGCCCCCGTCCCTGACCGCGACCGACGACCCCGCCCAGGCGCTGCAGGGCGCGGACGTCGTCGTGCTGGCGGTCCCCTCGGTGGGCATCGAGGCGCAGCTGCGGGCGTGGGGGCGGCTGATCCCGTCCGAGGCGACGCTCGTGAGCCTCATCAAGGGCGTCGACGTGGACACGCTGCGCTTCGGCAGCGAGCTGATCAGCCAGACGCTCGACTGCGACCCCGACCGGGTCGTCGTGGTCAGCGGCCCGAACCTGGCCAAGGAGTGCGCCCAGCGCCAGCCGGCGGCGACCGTGGCGGCCGGCCCCGACCTCCGCCGGGCCGAGCAGGTCCAGGCGGCCGTGATGGCGCCCTACCTGCGGGTCTACACCAATCCGGACAAGGTGGCCGTGGAGGTGGCTGGGGCGGTCAAGAACGTGATCGCCATCGCCACCGGGATGGCGCACGGCATGGGCTTCGGCGACAACACGCGGGCGGCGGTGATCACGCGGGGGCTGGCGGAGATGACCCGGCTCGGCGTCGCGCTGGGCGGCGACGCGCTCACCTTCTCCGGGCTGGCCGGGGTGGGGGACCTGGTCGCCACCTGCACCTCGGACAAGTCCCGCAACCAGACCGTCGGAGCCCGGCTGGGCTCGGGGGAGTCGCTCGAGGACATCATCGCGTCGATGAACATGGTCGCCGAGGGCGTGACCTCGTCCCGGGCCATCGTGGGCCTCGCCGAGCGGCACGGCGTGGACATGCCCATCAGCGCGGGCGTGGTGCTGGTCTGCCACCACGGTGCCCAGCCGCGCGATCTCGTGGGCGCGCTGATGTCCCGGTCGGCCAAGCCCGAGATCTACGGCCTCGACGACGGCGACTGATCCCGGCGACGAGCGCGGCGCCCGCCTCCAGGCGGGCGCCGCGTCGAGGTCGCGCACGTCGACCTCAGAAGGTGATGCCGAGCGCGTTGATGATCTTGCCGGTCTGCTCGCCGACGCCGTTGGTGAACTCCTGCGAGCCGTCGCCGAGCTGGACGACCTCGCTCCACTTCTCCGCGACGTCCTCGACGCTGGGCACGTCCTGGAAGGCGACGCCCTCGCCCTCGAGCAGGGCGACGCGGGCCATGTAGCCGCCACCGACGGAGAAGATCTTCCCCGTCTCGGTGCACTCCTCGGAGCAGAGGTAGGCCACCAGCGGAGAGACGAAGTCGGGCTGGAGCCGCTCCAGCAGCTGCTCGGGCATGACGTCCTCGGTCATGCGCGAGGCGGCGACCGGCGCGATGGCGTGGGCGGCGACGTTGTACTTCGCGCCCTCGATGGCCAGCGAGCGCACCATGCCGACCAGGCCGAGCTTCGCGGCGCCGTAGTTGACCTGCCCGAAGTTGCCGTACAGGCCCGACCCGGAGGTCGTGTTGATGACGCGGCCGAAGTTGTTGTCGCGCATGTGCGGCCAGGCGGCGCGGGTGACGTGGAAGCCACCGTGGAGGTGGACCTGCAGCACCGCGTCGGCCTCGGCCTGGTCCATCTTGTGGAACGACTTGTCCCGCAGGATGCCGGCGTTGTTGATGACGATGTCGACCTTGCCGAAGCTGTCGAGCGCGGTCTGGACGATCGACTCGCCGCCCTCCCAGCTGGCGACGTTGTCGTAGTTGGCGACGGCCTCACCGCCGGCGTCCTTGATCTCCTGGACGACGGCGTCGGCCATCTCGGAGCCCTGGCCGCTGCCGTCGCGGCTGCCGCCGAGGTCGTTGACCACGACCTTGGCGCCACGGCTGGCGAGCAGCAGCGCGTGGCTGCGGCCGAGCCCGCCACCGGCGCCCGTCACCACGGCGACGCGTCCCTCGAAGTCGATCTGTGCCACGTGAAGCCTCCCGGGGTTGCAAACTGGTAGGGGGGTGGCGGCGACGTGGACGTTGCCGGGCCCCGCTCGTTGCGGGTCGCTCACCGCACCCGTGGAGGACCCTACCGGCGCCGTGGGCGCGTCCCGAAGCCGCGACGTGTCGCACGCTCGCCGGGTCGCCCCGTCCCGGGGCGTTCGCCGGGTGTGGCTGCCGGCTGGCCGGGTGGGTGGCCCACTAGGCTCGCCGCGGCCCCGCCCGCCCGTCGCGTCCTGGAGCGCCCGTGACCACCGTCCTGATCCTGTACGGCGGCCGCTCGAGCGAGCACGAGGTCTCGTGCCTGTCCGCCAGGTCCGTGCTGGCCGCGCTCGACCGCGACCGGTGGGACGTGGTCACGGTCGGGATCACGCGCGACGGACGCTGGACGCTGACCGACGGGCGCATCGAGGCGCCGGCGGGCCGGCCGCTGCCCGAGGTCGACGAGGCGGGGCCCACCGTCGGGCTGGTGGGCACCCGCTCCGGGCCACGCGTGGTGCGGGTCGACGAGGAGGCCGGCACCGCGACGGTGGTCGCCCGGCCCGCGGTGGCCTTCCCGGTGCTGCACGGGCCCTTCGGCGAGGACGGCACCGTGCAGGGCCTGCTCGACAGCGTGGGCCTGCCCTATGTGGGCGCCGACGTGACGGCGTCCTCGATCGGGATCGACAAGGCGGCGATGAAGGCGGCGTTCGGGGCCGCCGGACTGCCCCAGGGCGCCTACCGGACGGTGGAGCGACGGGCGTGGGAGGCCGACCCCGCTGCGGTGCGGGCCGATCTCGACGGGCTGCCGCTGCCGTGGTTCTCCAAGCCGGCGCGACAGGGGTCCTCGATCGGGATCCGCAAGGTGACCGATCCGTCCCAGGTCCCCGACGCGCTCGCCGAGGCCTTCCGCTACGACGAGGTGGCGGTGGTCGAGCAGGGCCTGGCCGCTCCCCGTGAGCTCGAGATCGGCGTGCTCGGGCACGCGCCGGTCGAGGTGACCGCGCCGGGTGAGATCCGACCCTCCCACGAGTTCTACGACTTCGAGGCCAAGTACCTCGACGAGTCCGAGCTGGTGGTGCCCGCGGACCTGCCCGCCGCCAAGATCGCCGAGGCCAAGGAGCTCGCGGAGCGCGCCTACCGCGCGATCGGCTGCCGGGGGATGGCTCGCGTGGACCTCTTCCTCAGCGACGACCGCCTGCTGGTCAACGAGATCAACACCATCCCCGGCTTCACCCCCAACTCGATGTTTCCCCGCCTGTGGGATGCCGAGGGCCTGGGCTACTCGGCGCTCATCGACCGACTGCTCGACGACGCGCTGGCCTGACGGGGCGACGTGCCGGCCGCGCATGCCCGCGCTCGAAGGCATCGCGCCGCCGCGGGAATATCGCCGCGAGGCGAACCGTTCACCCTAGCCAAGCACGCCCCGGGGCTCGAAGGATCCCGGTCTGGCCGACCGACGGGGTGTCGATTGGCCATGACCCCGCCCCGAGCCCGTATCATGGGGCCGCCGCGACGACGAGCGTCGTCATGGCAAGCAATCGCGAGCACCGAGGAGGTGATCGTCAGGCCGTCCGGGTCGAGCAGGACGAGGACCCGCGTCGCCGCCACCCACCAGCGTGACCCCCTGACGGGCTCGAGCTGCCACGGTGCGCCGGCAACGAACCACACGGCCGATGTCATGGGCGACGTTCGAATGCGGACGCCGACGGTCTCGGACGGGGCCGCGATGTGGGCCCTGCTGACCGAAGCGGGTCTGGATCGCAATTCCCCGTACGCCTACCTGCTCGTCTGCTCGGACTTCGCGGCGACGTCGCTGGTGGCCGAGGACGCCCACGGTCTCGTGGGCGCGGTGGCCTCGTACCGGCCCCCGACGCGCCCCCAGGCCGTCTTCGTCTGGCAGGTCGGCGTCGCCGAGCGGGCCCGTGGGCAGGGGCTGGCCCGCCGCATGCTCCACGAGCTGCTGCAGGTCCCGGGCAACGCCGACGTCACGGAGCTGACCGCCACCGTCACTCCGGACAACGAGCCCTCGTTGCGTCTGTTCCGAGGGCTGGCCCGTGAGCTGGGCGTCGGGTGCGAGGAGCGACCTCGCTTCGCCGCCGAGCACTTCCCCGTCGGCGCCGGCGACCACCAGCCTGAGGATGAGTTGATCATCGGGCCCATCGAACGCCGCTGAGAGCCAGCAGGCCCACGCTGTTCGCCACCGACGCGCGCAGCACGACACCACGCGCACCACGACGACCCACCGCCACGTCACCACCACGACCACCCGCACGACCACCACGCAGGACAAGCCGCACGCCAGCCCGACGAAGGTCGAGGAATGAACACGATCGAGAAACACGAGTCCGAGGTCCGCTCCTACTGCCGCAACTGGCCCGTGTCGTTCGAGCGCGCCCGCGGCCCCCTGCAGTGGGACACCGATGGCAACCGCTTCATCGACTTCTTCAGCGGTGCCGGGTCGCTCAACTACGGCCACAACGACCCGCAGCTCAAGCAGGCGCTGCTCGACCACCTGGCCGAGGACGGGGTGATCCACAGCCTGGACATGATCACCCCTGCCAAGGAGCGCTTCCTCGAGCGCTTCCACGAGGTGATCCTCGAGCCGCGCGGCCTGGACTACAAGGTCCAGTTCCCCGGGCCGACCGGCACCAACGCCGTCGAGGCCGCGATGAAGCTGGCCCGCAAGGTCACCGGCCGTGACCGCATCGTGGGCTTCACCAATGCCTTCCACGGCATGACGCTGGGCTCGCTGTCGGTGACCGGCAACAACATGAAGCGCACCGGCGCCGGCGTGACGCTGCAGTCGGGGACCGCGGTGCCCTACTACAACTACTTCGGTGAGGAGGTCGACACCACCGAGTACCTCGACCAGCTGCTCACCGACGACGGCAGCGGCTTCGACCTGCCCGCGGCCGTCATCGTCGAGACGGTGCAGGGCGAGGGCGGCATGGCCACCGCCTCGATGGAGTGGCTGCGCGCCCTCCAGGACGTGTGCCGCAAGCACGAGGTGCTGCTGATCGTCGACGACATCCAGGCCGGCTGCGGCCGCACGGGCACCTTCTTCAGCTTCGAGCCCGCCGGCATCGAGCCTGACATCGTGACCCTCTCGAAGTCGCTGTCCGGCTTCGGGCTGCCCTTCGCGGTCACCCTGATGAAGCCCGAGCACGACGTCTGGGAGCCGGGTGAGCACAACGGCACCTTCCGCGGCCACAACCCTGCCTTCGTGACCGCCACAGCGGCGCTGGAGTACTGGCGCGGCGAGGGCCTCACGCCCGACATCGAGCGCAAGGCCGAGAAGGTCACCCGCACGCTGGAGCAGATCATCGCCGACCACCCGGCCCTGCAGGGCGAGCGGCGTGGTCGCGGGCTGTTCCAGGGTGTGGCGTGCGCCCCCGAGCTCGCCGACCGGATCACCACCAAGGCCTTCGAGCTGGGCGTGCTGGTGGAGACCTCCGGCCCCGAGGACGAGGTGGTCAAGCTGCTGCCGCCGCTGACGATCGACGACGAGACCCTCGAGGAGGGTCTGGGCCTGCTGGCCAAGGCCGCCGCCGAGGTCGTCGCCGAGATCGACCGCGACCTCGTCACCAGCGCCTGACCTTGCACGACCAGGCTGCTCGGGCCCGGCTTCGGCCGGGCCCGAGCAGCGTCACGGACCCGACCCCGCACCAACGTCATCGCAGGAGCATCCCATGATCGTTCGCAGCCTCTCCGACATCGAAGGCACCGAGCGCGAGACCACCAACGGCACGACCTTCCTGGCCCGGCGCCTTCTGCTGGCCAGGGACGGGCTCGGCTACTCCTTCCACGACACGACGCTGTACACCGGCACGACCACCAACATGCACTACAAGAACCACCAGGAGACGGTGTACTGCATCGAGGGCAAGGCGACCCTGACCGACCACACCAACGGTGAGGTCTACGACATCCGTCCCGGGACGATGTACGTGCTCGACGGTCACGAGCAGCACACCCTCGAGGTCGAGGAGACCGTGCGCATGATCTGCGTGTTCACCCCGGCCCTGGTGGGCCAGGAGGTGCACGACGACGACGGGGCCTACCCCCTGCTCGACCCCTCGTAGCCCACCCGCGGGCGCCCCACCGCGCCGCCGGCTCCTGCTGCGGGCGCATGGACGGGTGGCCGTGACCGGCCGATGCCGGCACCCGCCGCCGTTCGACGCCCGGATGACGACGACGGCTCCACGGCCCCGGACCAACGGTCAGCGGGGGCTGTGGAGCCGTCGTCATGCCGCTTGGTACGAGTGCGCCATCTGGCCTCGAGGGTCGGATTCCGGTACATGTGGCACATGTCCGGCGACGACGCGAGAGCCGTGTCGTCGAGGACGTTCCTCCGTGGAAAGGACGTCAGCGAGCGAAGGGAGAGCCCCCATGAGCGTCACGACGCAGCAGGATCTCTACCCCACGCGCGTCGGCACCCGGCCGGAGTTCATCAAGCGCGTGGACCCCGTGGTCTGGGGCGGTGTCGAGGACGGGCCGCTGTCCGCCGAGCAGCTCCAGCAGTTCGAGCGGAACGGCTGCCTGATCGTCGAGGGCGTCTTCAGCCCGGACGAGGTCGACGCGTGCAACACCCGGCTCGACGAGATGAGCCGTGACCCGCGGGTGCGCGACGACGAGGGCACGATCACCGAGCCCGAGAGCAACGAGGTGCGCTCGGTCTTCGACGTGCACAAGGCCGACCCGGTCTTCAAGCCCACCGCCGAGGACCCCCGGGTGGCCGACATCGCGCGGCAGATCCTGGGCAGCCAGGTCTACATCCACCAGAGCCGCATCAACTTCAAGCCCGGCTTCGCGGGCAAGGAGTTCTGGTGGCACTCCGACTTCGAGACCTGGCACGCCGAGGACGGCATGCCCCGGATGCGCGCCGTCTCGGCCTCGATCACCCTCACCGACAACTACGAGGTCAACGGGCCGCTGATGATCGTCGGCGGCTCCCAGAACACCTTCGTGTCGACCGTGGGGGAGACGCCCGAGGACCACTACAAGTCCTCGCTCAAGCGGCAGCAGATCGGGGTCCCGGACGAGGAGAGCCTCGAGCGGCTGATCAACCGGGGCGAGATCCACACGATGACCGGCAAGGCCGGGTCGGTGGTCTTCTTCGACTGCAACGTGATGCATGCCTCGGCCGGCAACATCACGCCGTTCCCGCGCAGCAACATCTTCCTGGTCTACAACAGCGTCGAGAACACGCTCGAGGAGCCCTACGCGGCGGGCAAGCCGCGCCCGGAGTTCCTCGCCAGCCGGGACTTCACCCCGCTGGCCTGATTCTCAAGGCCGGTCTCCGTCGGCGGTGGCGCGTGCGCGTCACCGCCGACACGCGTGTGCTCGGCCTGCTCAGACCTTCACCACCGGGCAGGTCAGGGTCCGGGTGATGCCGCTGATCCCCTGGACCCGCGAGACGACCAGCCGCCCCAGGTCGTCGATGTTGGGCGCTGTGGCCCGCACGATCACGTCGTAGGGGCCGGTGACGTCATCGGCCGCCAGCACCCCCGGAATCCGCGTCGCCTCCGCGGCGACCTCGGCGGCGCGTCCCAGCTCCGTCTGGATCAGGATGTAGGCCGAGACGTC
>SKLC01000141.1 GCA_007123425.1 Nitriliruptoraceae bacterium | reverse complement strand
CGCCGACGGCGGCGAGAGCCTCGTCGACGCCATGGGTGAGCTGCAGGAGTTCGGCACGGAGCGCGTCGTCAACGACGTGAGCCGCGCCGGCATGCAGCCCGACCGGCTGCTCAAGCAGGCCCAGGCCGCCGACGACCGCGCAAAGGCCGGCGAGGGGCTGACCTACGGCACGGCGGACGGGGCGGACGCCTCGGCCGTCTACCAGTTCGAGATCGCGGGTGTCGGCAGCGACGAGGGCGCATCCACCCCCGTCCGAGCCGGAGCCGCGCTCCTGGCCTTCGGCGCCGTCGGCGCTCTCGGCCTCGGTGTTCGGCGCCGACTCATCTGACGGCCGCGCGCTGAGCACGCCCCGGCTGGGGACGGATCGCACCTCGGGTCCGTCCCCGGCCGGTAGCGTTTGCGCCCCGAGCGACCGCCGACCATCGGGGGTGCGCTTCCGCGGAAGCGCACCACGACCAGGCGCGGCTGTGGCAACCAGGAGGCAGGCGTGACGGCACCGGCGCGGTGGTTCCATCTGCAGGACGAGCGGCAGCTCGGCCCGCTGGACCTCGACACGATGCGTCGACTGGTGCTGGCCGGCACGGTCGGGCCCTACACCTACGTCTGGTCCGACGGCATGGAGGAGTGGCTGCCGGCCCAGGAGGTCCCGGCGCTGGTCCCGCCCGAGCACGTCCGCCGGGAGCTGCCCGCCTGGCAGTGACTCCGCCCGCCGCGGCCGGATACCGCGCTGGTCGCGACCCGACCCACCCGGCTAGCGTCGCGGGCATGACTTCCTCCACCCCTCCCAACGCCTTCGACGTCCTGACCGAGCGCGGCTTCGTGCAGGACGTCACCGACGCCGACGGGCTGCGCCGTGCCTTCGACCAGGGCCCGGTGACGTTCTACGTCGGCTTCGACCCCACCGCCGCGTCGCTGCACGTCGGCCACCTGCTGGGGATCATGGGCATGGCCCACCTCGCTCGGTTGGGGCACCGCCCGATCGCCCTGGCCGGCGGTGCCACCGGGCGGATCGGCGACCCGTCCTTCCGCGACGAGGAGCGCGAGCTGCTCGACGAGGAGGCACTGGCCCGCAACCTCGCCGGGATCCGCGCACAGCTCGAGCACATCGCCGGCCTCAAGGAGGCCGGCGGGCTGCTCGTCGACAACTACGACTGGATCCGGGAGCTGTCGGCGCTGGACTTCCTGCGCGACGTCGGCAAGCACTTCTCCGTCAATCAGATGATCTCCCGCGAGTCGGTCAAGCGCCGGCTCACCGAGCGGGAGCAGGGCATCAGCTACACGGAGTTCTCCTACCAGCTGCTGCAGGCCTACGACTTCGCGCACCTCTACGAGGCCCACGGGTGCCGGCTCCAGGGCGGCGGCAGTGACCAGTGGGGCAACATCGTCGCCGGGGTGGAGCTCACCCGCCGGCTGCACAGCGGCGAGGTCTTCGGCCTGGTGTGGCCCCTGGTCGAGGGCAGCGACGGCAAGAAGTTCTCCAAGAGCGCCGGCAACGCGCCGTGGCTCGAGGCGTCGATGACCTCGCCGTACGCCTACTACCAGTGGTGGGTCAACATCGACGACCGTGACGTCGAGCGCTTCCTGAAGCTGTTCACCTTCCTCGATCTCGACGAGATCGCCGGCATCGTCGCCGAGCACGAGCAGGACCCCTCGCGCCGGGTGGGACAGCGCCGGCTGGCCGAGGAGTCGACCCGGATCGTGCACGGCGAGGACGGCCTGGCGGCGGCCACCCGCGCCACCTCGGTGCTGTTCGGCGACCAGCCCTACGAGGGGCTGAGCGACGAGGAGCTCGCCGACGCCTTCGACGAGGCCCCCACCGTCGAGCTCACCCGCAGCCGGCTCGACCGGGGCATCGGCCTGCTGGAGCTGATGACCGAGATGGGGGCGTCGAAGTCCAACGGCGAGGCGCGCCGCCTCGTCGACCAGGGGGCGGTGCGGGTGAACAACGCGCGCGTCGAGGACTCCGCCCACGAGGTCGGGCCCGACGCGCTGGTGGGCGAGACCACGCTCGTGCTGCAGGTGGGCAAGAAGCGCCACTACCTCGCACGCTTCCGCTGATGCCCGGGGCATCGAGGCGGTGGCGTGCGCGACCCTCGGGTCGCCCATCCGGCGCGTCGAGGTGGAGCGCGGGAACGCCGAGGTGAGCGAGGCGTCCCCCACCCTGACGATCACCGACATCCGCTCGGTGTGGGGCCTGCCGCTGGAGCTCACCCTGGGCGCGGAGCTGACCGTGCTGGTCGGCCCGCACCGGTCGGGGACCTCGAACGTCGCCTGGTGCCTGGCGCTCGCGCTCGATCCCGACGAGCCCTTCCGGCCGTCGCGCGACCTCCCGCGCCGCATCGAGGACCCACGGCCCCGGCTCCGCCTCGATCTCGGCGACCGCGCAGCTGAGCCCCGGGGCGACGCGCGCGACCGGGCGCAGGCTGCGGCCGGAGGGTCGAGCTCCCGGGGCACGGTGGAGTTCGACCCGGACCACGGCACCCGCACCGCCACCGGCACGCTGCCCGCCGGGCCGGTGGTGCGCTGCGGGGTCGACGACACCCCCCGTGACGTGCTGCGCCGGGTCGCGGACCTCCTCGACCTCGATGACACCGCGGCGCGGGAGCAGCTGGCAGCCACGCTCACGGAGACGCTGCGGCGGGTGCTGCGCGAGGTGCGGGACGTCGACATCGACGAGCGGGGGCTGGTCGACGTGCACGACGACCAGGGCTCGGCACTGCCCCTGGCCCAGGTGCGCGCCCTGATCGCCGTCGGCGTGGCCCGGCACCTCCATCGGCTGGGCCACCCGCCCACGGCCCTGATCGTCGAGGCGCCCGAGGCGTTCCTCCACCCGGCCGCCCAGGAGGACGCGGCCGGCCTGCTGCTCGAGGTGGCGCATGACACCGCGGCCACGACGCTGGTCGCCACCACCTCCCCGTTCGTGATCCCGCGCCTGCCGACCGTGCGGGTGGTGGCGCTGGCACGCGACGCGCTGGGGCGCACCCGGCAGGTGCGTGCGGCCACGGGAGACGAGCCCCAGGCCCGGCTGCTCGGCGGGCTGCTGCGCGATGCGGGCCTCGCGTCGGTGTTCGACCGGGTGTCGCGGGTGCCGGCCGATGCCCGGGGCGTGCTGGTGGTCGAGGGCGGGACCGACGAGGCCTACCTGCGCACGGCCGCGAAGGTCCTCGGGCGCGAGGACGCCCTGGAGGGGCTGGTCATCCAGGTCGCGGGCGGCGCGATGGCGGCGGCGCTCGAGGCCATCCTGCTGCGGGCGGAGCGCCGGGTCCCCGTGCTGGTCCTGCTGGACGGCGACGAGATGGGACGCCGGGCCCGCGACACGCTGGTCAGCCGCTTCGAGTTCGACCGTCGCACGCAGGTCACCACCTACGCCGAGGTGATCCGGGGCCAGCCGCGCGGGGTCGAGGCCGAGGCCCTGTTCGACGTGGAGCTCGTGCGGCGGTTCGTCGCCGAGCAGGGCCCGGGGGTCAGCAACGGCGAGGTGTGGCTCGAGACCGTCTGGCACGTCGACCTCACGGGGTCGGGCAAGGCCGCGTTCGTCGGGTGGCTCGAGGAGCATGCCCGTCCCGAGCACCTCGAGGCCTGGTCCGACCTCCTGGACGTCCTGGAGTCCCGCCTGCCCCGGTGACCCGCAGCGGGTGTCCTGGCCGCCTGACTCGCGAGCCCACGCCACGAGTCGTCGGCCACCCGCGCCTCCGCGGAGTCGGCCACCACCCGCGCGCTGAGGTACCTCGACGGCAAGGGTCCCTTGGCCCTGACGTCACCGCACCATGCAGGGTCTGATGAGGGTCCGGGTCCGGAGCGTCGAGAGCGCCTCATGGGCTCATGCCATCGCCGGCAACAGGCGTCCCGGGCCCGGGCTGATCCCCGGCCGATGACCTCGGCCCGACGACCGGCCTACTGACGGGCCGGTGGGTCGGGCGCGACGTCACGGCCGGCGAGGTGCTCGGTGCCGGTCGTCGGCCCGAGCCGAGACACCCGAGGAGGACCCGATGTCCGTCCAGGTCGACCAAGCCGCCACCGCCCCCCGCAGCCGAGCGACCTGGGTCGTGCCGTTCAGCGAAGGGCGCGCCAAGGACAAGTACCTGCTGGGCGGCAAGGGCGCCAACCTCTGTGAGATGACCTACATCGGGCTCCCGGTCCCGCCGGGGTTCATCGTCACCACCGACGCCTGCCGCGCCTATCTGCGCGAGGGGCAGGTCCCCGAGAGCCTCTACGAGGAGGTCCTGGCGGCGCTGGCGGGGGTCGAGGAGCAGATGGGGCTTCGGCTCGGCGACCCCGACCGGCCCCTGCTGGTGTCGCTGCGCTCGGGCGCGCCCTTCTCCATGCCGGGGATGATGGACACGGTGCTGAATCTCGGGGCCATGCCCGACACCGTGCCGGGCCTGATCGGGCTGACCGGCGACGCGAAGCACGCCTGGGACTCCGTCCGGCGCTTCGTCGAGATGTTCGGCAGGGTGGTCCTCGGCGTCGCTGAGGAGGTCTACGCCCGCCTGCTCGACGAGGCGATCGCCGCGGCGGGGGTGGCCAACGAGCGGGAGCTGACCGCGGACCAGCTCGAGGAGGTCGCCCGCGGCCACATCGAGGCGACGTCCGCCGCCGGCGCGTCCATCCCCGACGACCCGCACGAGCAGCTGCGCCTCGGCGTCGAGGCGGTGTTCCGCTCGTGGAACGGCTCGCGGGCCCGCGCGTACCGCAAGGTCGAGGGCATCCCCGACGACCTCGGCACCGCCGTCAACGTCCAGGTCATGGTCGCCGGCAACCTCGGCGACGACTCGGCCACCGGCGTGGCCTTCACCCGCGACCCCGCCACCGGAGAGCCCACCCCCTACGGCGACTGGCTGCAGGGCGCCCAGGGCGAGGACGTCGTGGCCGGGATCCGCCACCCCGACCCGCTGCGCACGATGCACGACGCCTTCCCTGAGGCCGCGCGTGAGCTCGAGGAGCACCTCGACACCCTGGAGCGCCACTACCGCGACCTGTGCGACATCGAGTTCACCATCGAGCGCGGCAAGCTCTGGATGCTGCAGACGCGCGTGGGCAAGCGCAGCGCCACCGCCGCGCTGCGCATGGCCGTGGACATGGTCGACGAGGGCCTCATCGACGAGGCCGAGGCGGTGCGCCGCGTGCGGCCGGAGCAGCTCGAGGCCCTGCTGCACCCGCGCTTCGCCGAGACGCCCACGCGCGTGCCCGACGACGGGGCGCCCCAGCTGCTGACCACGGGCCTGGCCGCCTCTCCCGGCGCGGCCGTGGGCCAGATCACCATGACCGCCGACGACGCGGTGCGCCGTGCCGCCGGTGGCCAGGACGTGGTGCTGGTCCGACCCGAGACCTCCCCCGACGACCTCGAGGGCATGGTCGCGGCCCAGGGGCTGCTCACCTCGCGGGGCGGGCTCGTCAGCCACGCGGCCGTGGTGGCTCGCGGCTTCGGCATCCCCGCGGTGTGTGGCGCCGCCGACCTGGAGATCGACCTCCGTGGGGGCACGGTCACCGTCGACGGCACCGTGCTGCGCGACGGCGACGTGATCTCGATCGACGGCTCCACGGGCATGGTGGTCGCCGGGCCGATGGAGCTGGTGCCCGTCGACGACGACCCCCGCCTCGAGCGGCTCCTGGCGTGGGCCGACGAGCACCGCGTGCTGCGCGTGCGGGCCAACGCCGACACCGCCGATGACGCTCGCCGGTCGCGTGCGGCCGGCGCGGAGGGCATCGGACTGTGCCGCACCGAGCACCAGTTCCTCGGGGAGCGCCTCCCGCTGGTCCAGCGGGTGATCCTCTCCGAGGAGGAGCAGGACGAGGCCGAGGCCCTGGTCGCCCTCGAGGAGCGGCAGGTCCAGGACTTCATCGAGCTGCTGGAGGCCATGGACGGGCTGCCCGTGGTGGTCCGGCTCCTCGACCCGCCGCTGCACGAGTTCCTGCCCGACCTCGACGAGCTGCTGGTCGCCGACGCGCGGGGCGAGCTCGACGCGGACGGCGAGCGGCTGCTGGCAGCGGCCATGCGCCACCGTGAGCACGACCCGATGATGGGCACCCGCGGCATCCGGCTGGGGGTGCTGCGCCCGGCCCTGTACCGCACCCAGATCCGGGCGGTGACCACCGCCGCGATCGAGCGGCTGCGCGCGGGCGGCGACCCCCGGGTCGAGGTGATGTTCCCGCTGATCTCGACCGAGGCGGAGCTGATCTGGGCGGTCAACCTCGTCCGCGCCGAGGTCGAGGCGGTCACGGCCGCAGCCGACACCGACGTCCGCATCGGGGTCGCCACGATGGTGGAGACGCCGCGGGCGGCGCTGCGGGCCGGGGACCTGGCCCGGCACGTGGATGCCTTCTCCTTCGGCACCAACGACCTCACCCAGATGACCTTCGGGCTCTCCCGCGACGACGTGGCCGGCCGGCTGATGCCGCGCGAGCTCGAGCTCGGGCTGCTGCCGGCCGACCCGTTCCGCACCATCGACCCGGTGGTGGTGGGCGACCTCGTGCGCCGCGCGACCGCGGCGGGCCGGGCCACCAAGCCGGACCTGGAGGTCGGCATCTGCGGTGAGCACGGGGGCGACCCGGCCTCGATCCGCCTGCTGCACGGCTACGGGCTCGACTACGTGTCCTGCTCGCCGGCGCGGCTGCCGATCGCGCGCCTGGTCGCCGCCCACGCGGCGCTGGAGATCTCCGGGCCGGCCGACGACGCCTGAGTCGTCCCTGCTCGGGGCCGCGAGGGACGGGTCGCGCGAACGGTGCGCGACCCGGGCCTCGTGCCGGGCCAGCGCATGCACACCACGGGCGGGGCGGCGGGCGTGCCGCCGGCCTCCTACGGTGCCGCTGGCGATCGACTCAGGTGACGGGGAGGCGAGCGGTGGACGAGGTGCGCGACCTCCTCGAGGATCTGCGGGCGCTGGTGGAGAGCGAGAGCCCCTCCTCGGACCCGGAGGCCGTGCGCGCGGTCGCCGAGCTGCACCTCGATCAGCTGCGGCGCCTCGCCGGTGGCCGGGGCGAGGTCGGCGGCGACGGGCTGCTGGTGTGGGAGACCGACGGCGAGGGCTCACGGGCACGGCCCGACGGGGAGGTGCCGCCGGTCCTGCTGCTCGGCCACCTCGACACGGTCTGGGCCCACGGCACGCTCGCGCGGCTGCCCTTCGGGGTCCGCGACGGGCGGGTGACCGGCCCCGGGACCTTCGACATGAAGGCCGGTGTGGTGGTGGCGGCCCACGCGCTGGGGCGGCTGCGCCGGGCCGGACGGCTCCCTGCCGTGCGGGTCCTGCTCACACCCGACGAGGAGGTCGGCGCCGCGCGCTCGCGGGAGCGGATCCTGGCCGAGGCCGCCGCGTGTGGTCGCGTGCTCGTGTGCGAGCCCAGCGGGCCGGGCGGTGCGACCAAGACCGCGCGCAAGGGCATGGCCATGGGGCGTGTGGTCGTCCACGGTCGCGCAGCCCACAGCGGGCTGGACCCGGAGCAGGGCCGCAACGCTGCCGTGGCGCTGGGCCGGCTGCTGCCGTCGATCGAGGCGCTGGGGGACCGTCGGCTCGGCACCAGCGTCGTGCCGACGCTCGTGCGGGCCGGAACCGCGATCAACACCGTGCCGGCCAGGGCCGAGGCCGACCTCGACGTTCGGTTCGCCTCGCCCGAGGAGGCGGACCGGGTACGCGCGGATCTCGCCGCGCTCGCGAGCCCGGATGAGCACGTGCGCACCGAGACGCGCCTCGAGGTCAACCGCGGGCCGTTGACGCGGGCCGCGACCGCGCCGTTGCTGCCCGCGCTGTCGGAGGCGGCGGCCGCGGCGGGCTGGCCCCAGCCGCCCCCTGCGGTCGAGGTCGGCGGAGGCTCGGACGGCAACCTCG
>SKLC01000232.1 GCA_007123425.1 Nitriliruptoraceae bacterium | reverse complement strand
GGACGTCTCGGCCTACGCCGGCGCCCGGGCACAGCGGCTGGCCGCCGTCGCCGCGCAGGCGGGGGCCCGGCTCCGCCTGCACCCCGCCTCGACCGTCGTCGAGCCGGATCGGCTGCGCACGAGCAGCGACGGCCCCTACCTCGTCTTCAGTCCCTACTGGCGGCGGTGGTCCCAGGTGGAGCGCCGCGAGGTCCTGGACGCGCCGGCGCGCATCCCGGCACCCGACCCGCTGCCGGCCTCGCACCTGCCCGCGCTCAGCGAGCTCACGACGGCACCGACCTCCCCGGACCGCCCCGTGGGGGGCGAACAGGTCGGTCGCGCCCGACTCGACGCCTGGCTCGCCGAGGGCATCGCCGAGTACGAGGCCGGGCAGGGGCGCCTGGGCGGGGAGGGGACCTCCCGGCTGTCGGCCCACCTGCGCTTCGGATGCGTCTCGGCGACCGAGGTCGTCGCACGGCTCGACCGTCGCCGGCGCGGACACGAGCCGTTCCTGCGCCAGCTGTGCTGGCGGGACTTCAACCATCAGCTGCTGGCCGCCCACCCGCAGCTGCCCCGCGCCGATCTGCGCCCCCGCCGTGCCGGCTGGCACCACGACCCCGACGCGGCCGAGGCCTGGCGGCAGGGCCGCACCGGCTACCCGGTCGTCGACGCCGGGATGCGGCAGCTGCGACGGGAGGGGTGGATGCACAACCGGGCGCGGATGCTGGTCGCCTCCTTCCTCACCAAGCACCTGCTGGTCGACTGGCGGGTCGGCGCGCGGCACTTCTCCGAGTGGCTGGTCGACGGCGAGCCGGCGAACAACGTCGCCCAGTGGCAGTGGGTGGCGGGCACCGGCACCGACACCCGCCCCAACCGGATGCTCAACCCGGTGCTGCAGGGTCGTCGGCACGACCCCCACGGCGACTACGTGCGACGCCACGTCCCGGAGCTCGCCGACGTCGACGACGCCTACGTGCACGCCCCGTGGACGGCGCCGGGCGGGCCCCCGCCGGGCTATCCCGGGCCGCTGGTCGACCACGCCGAGGCGCGGGCGCGCTTCCTCGACGCCGCGCGCGGCTGAATCGTTCCGCGGATGGCCCGGATACGGGCCGGTACCGGCTAGGGTCCGGGCCCGGACGGGGGGACGCGCGAGCCGAGTGCACCGGCAGGGAGAGAGGCGATGGGCCAGGGCGAGCCGCCGCGCGACATCGGTGCCGAGGCCGCCGCCGGCGACGACCTCGACCGGCTCCGCCGCCGTCTGGCCAACGTGATCGGCCACGCGCTGCGCACCCCCACGGCGACGGTGCGGGGCCAGGCCGAGATCCTGGCCGCGACCGAGGACCCCGAGGAGCGCGCCCGAGCGGTGGCGGCGCTGCGCCGCACCTCCCGGCGGCTCGAGGAGATGGTCGACGAGGTCCTCGTCGTCCAGGGCCTCGACACGCGCCTGCCCACAGCCAGCCCCCGTGACCTCGACCTGGGCGCCGAGATCGCCGAGGTGGCCGGCGAGCTCGAGGTCGTCGAGCAGCTCGAGGTCGTCGGCGACGCGCAGGCGCGCGCACACCTGCCGCCGGACGCGCTGCGGTGGGCGTTGCGCGCCGTGCTGGACAACGCCGGCCGCTACGGCCGGGGCCCCGTGCGCGTCGAGGTGCGCGCGACCCCTGACGCGGCCCGGCTGCGGGTCTGGACGCCGGACGGGGACGTGGGCGCCACCGACGACGATGTCCGGCTCGCCTTCGAGCCCTTCTACCGTGGGGAGCGCGCCGTGACGGTCACGGCCACGCGGCTCGGCCTGGGCCTGACCGCCGCCCGGCGGGTGGTCGAGGCGCTCGGGGGCCGTATCGACATCGAGCGCGACGAGGAGCAGCGGATCGTCACCTGCCTGGAGCTGCCGCGATGAGCGCCGACGCCCCGCTGCGCGTCGTCGTGGTCGATGACGACGACGACTTCCGCCTGATGCTGCGCGTGCAGCTCAATCTCGAGTCCGGGGTGGAGGTGGTCGGCACCGCGGTCGACGGGTACGAGGCCATCGAGGTCGTCGGCGACGAGGCTCCCGACGCCGTCGCCATGGACCTGCTGATGCCCAACCTCGACGGCTTCGCCGCCATCGACCGGATCCGGCGCGAGCAGCCCGAGGTCGGGCTGGTCGCCTACACCGCGGTCGCGGGCCGCTACGCCCGCGAGCGCGTCGCCGCGCAGGGGGTGGAGCTGGTGCTCAAGAGCGGGGACCCCACCGAGCTGGTGGCGGCGCTGCGCCGCAGCGTCAACAACCGCGTCAGGCCCTGACCCACGGGCCACGATCTCACCACTGGAGGACGAAATGGACCTGGACAACCGCGTCGCGCTGATCACCGGAGGGGCCTCGGGGCTCGGCCTGGCCACCGCGGAGCAGCTGCTGGCCGCCGGCGCCTCGGTGGTGCTGGTGGACCTGCCGAGCTCCGACGGAGCCGCCGTCGCCGAGCGCCTCGGCGAGCGCGCCGCCTTCGCCCCCACCGACGTCACCGAGCCCGAGGAGGTCGCGGCCGCCGTCGAGGAGGCCACCTCGCGCTTCGGCGGGCTGCACGTCGCCGTCAACTGCGCGGGCATCGGCTGGGCCCAGCGGGTGGTGTCCCGAAGCGGCCCCCACGACTACGACGTCTTCGGCAAGGTCGTGCAGATCAACCTGCTGGGGACCTTCAACGTGCTGCGGCTCGCGGCGGAGCGCATGGCCTCCCAGGACGAGATCGCGGGTGAGCGCGGCGTGATCGTCAACACCGCCTCGATCGCCGCCTTCGACGGCCAGATCGGCCAGATCGCCTACGCCGCCTCCAAGGGCGGCGTGGCCTCGATGACGCTGCCGGCCGCCCGCGACCTCGCCCGGCATCAGATCCGGGTGCTCACGATCGCGCCCGGCACGTTCGACACGCCGATGCTGGCGGGCCTACCCGAGGAGCGGCGGGAGGCCCTGGCCGAGGACATCCCGCACCCGCACCGCCTGGGCGACCCCCGCGAGTTCGGGCTGCTGGTGCGCCAGATCGTCGAGAACGCCTACCTCAACGCCGAGGTGATCCGGCTCGACGGCGGCATCCGCATGCCGGCCAAGTGACCTCCGGCGGGCGGCCCGGCCCCACCATCTAGGCTTCCTCCCGGACCGAGTGCGCCGAGGCCAGGGAGGCAGCCGTGAAGGGGCAGGCCGCCCGCGTGGCCCAGATCCTCTCCGAGCTGCCGCGTGCCGTGCGCGAGGCGGTCGGCGAGCAGGCCCGCCCGGTGGTCACCGACCTCGACGACGCCGCCGCCGAGGACGCCGAGGCCACCGCGCTCGCGCTGGTCGACCTGGGCTTGAGCGAGGACGAGGCGCGCGAGGCGGTCGCCAGTGACCGCGTGCCGCTGGTGCTCGCCCAGCAGGTGCTCGGCGGCCGGCCCCGATACTCCCTCGAGGAGCTCGCCGAGCGCTCCGGCGTGCCGGCCGACTTCCTCGCCGAGGTGCGGGTCGCCTCGGGCCTGCCGCTGCGGGAGCGCTACACCCAGGAGGACCTCCGCTACGCCCAACGGCTCGACAAGCTGCTGGAGATGCTCGCGCCCCAGGCGGTGCTGCGCGCAGCACGGGCGCGCGGCACGGTGCTGGCCACCGTGGCACGCAGCGACCTCGGCACCGTGCGCGACGAGCTGATCCTGCCGCTGCGCCAGGCCGGCGCCGACGACCTCACCGTCGCGGTGGCGATGGCCGAGGCCGCGCGTGAGCTCGAGAAGCTCGCCCGCGACGTGCTGGTCTACACCTACAGCCAGCACCTGGAGGCGGCGGTGGGCTCCGAGCTGTCCGCCGTCATGGCCCGGACCCAGGAGGCCGAGGTCGACCTCGTGGTCGGGTTCGTCGACGTGGTCGGCTGGACGCGGCTGTCCTCGCGGGTGGACCCGGCGGGGCTCGACGCGGTCCTCGACGCGTTCGAGCGCCGGGTGGTCGAGGTCATCGCGCCCGACTCGGAGCTCGGGGTGGTCAAGTACGTGGGCGATGCGGTGATGCTGGTGGCCACCGACCCGCTCGACCTCGCCCGGGCCATGCTCGAGATCACGGCCGAGCACCCCGAGATGGAGGACGTGCCCCTGCGCGGCGGCATGGCCGCGGGAGCGGTGCGCCTGCGCGAGGGGGACTACTACGGCGAGCCCGTCAACCTCGCCGCGCGCCTGACCGACCTGGCCCGCCCGGGCAGCGTGCTGGCCGACGAGACGCTCGAGGACGAGCTGGCCGACGCGCTGCAGGTGCGCCGGCTGCGTCCGATGCGCATCCGGGGGCTGGGGGTGCGCCGCCCCGTGCGCCTGCGCCCCGCGAGCAGCGACGCCGACGACGATCGGTAGGCTCGGCCGGGCGGCCGCCTGCCGGCCCGCACGAGCGAGGGAGGCGCATGCGCCACAGCCACGCCGAACGGCTCTCCGCGGCGGACACGGCGTTCCTGCGGATGGAGACCCGCACGCTCCACATGCACGTCGGCACCCTGTTCGTCTTCGCCCCGCCTCCGTCGGGCCGGCTGGACTTCGCCCGCTTCGCGCAGCTGGTGCGCTCCCGGCTCCACCTCGTGCCGCGCTATCGCCAGCGGCTGGCGCAGCCGGGCGTGCCCGCCAGCAGCCCGGTGTGGGTCGACGACCCCCACTTCGACCTCTCCTACCACGTCCGCCACGCGTCGCTGCCGCGGCCGGGCACCCGCGAGCAGCTCACCGAGCACGCCACGCGCATCCTCTCCCGCCAGCTCGATCGCGAGCGGCCGCTGTGGGAGCTGTACGTCATCGAGGGGCTCGAGGACGGCGGCTTCGCGCTGCTGGTCAAGAGCCACCAAGCGATGGTGGACGGGCTCGAGGGCACCGACATCGCCACGGTGATGCTCGACCTCGCGCCCGAGGACGGCGACGAGCTGGGCTCGCCCGAGCCCTGGGAGCCCCGGCCGGTCCCGTCGTCGGTCTCGCTGACCCTCGACACGCTCGGTGATCTCGCGGCCAGTCCCGGGACCGCCCTGGAGGCGGCCCGCCGCGCGGCCCACGCGCCGTGGCGGGTCGGCCGCCGGGCGCTCGATCTCGGCCGGGGCGCCGTCGGCATGGTCCGCGACCGCCTCGCCCATCCGCCGCCGCGCTCACTGCTCAACCAGCCGCCCAGCGCCTACCGACGGTTCGCGGTCCAGCGCGTGGCGCTCGCGGACGTCAAGGAGGTCAAGGACACCTTCCGCACCACCGTCAACGACGTGGTGCTCGCCGTCGTCGCCGACGCGACGGGCCGCTACCTGCGCAGCCGCGGTGCGCGCACCGACGGGCTGTGGCTGCGGGCGATGGTGCCGGTCAGCACCCGGCTCGGTGCCGAGGACCAGCCGCTGGGCAGCCGGGTCGTGGCGGTGTTCGTCGACCTGCCGATGTTCGAGATGGACCCCGTGGAGCGGCTCCACGTCTGCCACGAGGCGATGCAGGAGGTCAAGGCCAGCCACCACGCCGTGGGGGCGGGGTTCCTGCTCGAGCTGTCGGGCTTCGCGCCGCCGACCCTGCACGCGATGGCGGCGCGGCTCGGTGCCCGCAGCCGGCTGTTCAGCTTCCTCGTCACCAACGTGCCCGGCCCGCAGGTTCCGGTGTACTGCCTCGGCGCCCGGCTGCAGGGCGCCTATCCCTTCACCCCCCTGGGCTCCACGCAGTCGTACTCGGTGGGGCTGACCTCGATCGACGGCTGGCTGAGCTTCGGCGTCACCGCCGACTACGACGCGTGCCCGGGCATCGAGGCGGTCGAGGACTTCCTCACCGAGGGCGTCGTCGAGCTGCAGGCCCACGCGGCCGCCGCCCGCGAGCGGACCACCCGGGCGAACGCCGAGGGCGCCGTGCGGCCGGTGGACGCATGACGGGCGGCGAGCGGGTCGAGCTGCGGGTGCGACGGCTGCATCCCGACGCGGTGCTGCCCGCCTACGCCCATCCGGGCGATGCGGGGCTGGACCTGACCACCGTCGAGGACCTGGTCATCGCCCCTGGGGACCGCGTCGCCGCCCCGACCGGGCTCGCGGTGGCCGTGCCCGACGGGTGGGTGGGGCTGGTCCATCCGCGCTCGGGGCTCGCCCGGCGGCACGGGCTGACCGTGGCCAACGCACCCGGCACGATCGACGCCGGCTACCGCGGCGAGGTGCAGGTGCTGCTGGTCAACCTCGGCGGGCAGGCGGTGTCGCTGCGGGCCGGCGACCGGGTGGCGCAGCTGCTGCTGCAGCGGGTCGGACAGGCCGACGTCGTAGAGGTCGACGAGCTGGACCCGACCCTGCGCGGCGAGGGCGGGTTCGGCTCCACGGGCACCGGTGTGCGCGGGACCGGGTGAGCCGGAGCGCGGTTTGCCCGAGCGGGGCCGACGGGTTACCGTTCGCCCCCGCACGCGGATGTAGCTCAGCTGGCTAGAGCGCCACCTTGCCAAGGTGGAGGTCGCGGGTTCGAATCCCGTCATCCGCTCTCCGCATCACCCCAGGTCAGAGCCACATTTTCGCCCCCCGCGCCTTCGGGCCGGGGGGCACTTTCGTGTCCGTGGCCGCACAGTGTCCGCAGAATGGGCGCACACCCTGCACACGACGCCCGTAGCGTCCTGCGCGCTGCGGACACGAAAGGACACGCCCATGGCCCACATCCAGCGCCGCGAGTTCACCTCGAAACGGACCGGCAAGCAGGAGGTGCGCTGGCAGGCCCGCTACCGCGCCCCAGACGGCCGAGAGCACGCCCGCCGGTTCCGCCGCAAAGCCGACGCCGAAGACTGGCTCGCGGCCAACACCGTGCAGCTGGGCGACGGCACCTGGACGACCCCCGTTGGTCCTGTTGTAGTGGTTGTCGCGAACGTCCAGGCGCCGGAGCGGCTTTGGAGCCACACCAAGACGAGGTGCAACTGTCCGAGAGCAACGGGGCCACTCGCAAGCGAAGCTCAATCCGCTGCCGCTGATTGTTCTTGACTGGAACGGCGGCCCGCCAGTCGCGACCAGTCCAGAGCCATCGCACCACGGCGTTGATCTCCTTCGGGATACCAACGATGTAGTCGGCCCTGGCTTCCGTTACCTCCACGGCACGCCCCCAGCCGCTATTTCGGGGACGCCTGCCACTCTCCCGTCCCCGTCTCCCGGCCTATCTCGCCAGTTGGTTGCTTTCCTGGGCGATCCCGAGTTCGGCCGTGGGTGCCGGTGAGGCGTCGGCTTCCTCGTCGGCCAGTGACCCCAGGACCCCGAGGATGAGGACGGCCCCGAGGGTGATGGCCCACCACCGCTTCCACCACGGCTTGGCGGCACCATCGAGACTGCTGGGGTCCAGGTAGAGGCGGAGCCCGAAGTTGCCCTGATTACCTCCACCGCGGTCCCAGCCACCCACGATCCGGGCCCGGCACGTCGCCCCACCCATCCTCTTGAGCGGGCCGTGCCACTTCGCGGCCAGCTCCGCGGGGACGAACCCCACGTGATGGCCGTCGACACGCACCTCGACAGCGTTGCGGTCGTGCGGGTTGTCGTCCACCGGCCGCAGTGTCGCCACCACGTCCTTGTCGTGGCCGTCCTCGGTCCTGCCCCCAGCGGCCGCCTCCAGCTCGCCCTGCCGGTAGCCGGCCCCAGACGGCTTCAGCTCTGTGCTCCCTGTGATGTCTTGCATCCTGCCTCTCCCGCTGACCGACCTCGCAAAGTCGGCTGGTCGGCCTTCGGGTACAACCCGGCCCGGACCAGCCTGTTCGGCACGCGTCACGCCGCCCGCGCTCTTCGATCCGCGTCGGCTTGTGTGCCCGGCGCCCGTCTCACAGGTGGAGGCCGCCGTCGGCGATGACGACCTCCCCGGTGACGTACTCGGCGGCGAGTAGGCCCACGCACACGTCCGCGATGTCCTCCGGCGTGCCCACCCGCTGCAGGGGCGCCCGCGCCTCGACCGCCTCGTGCATGTCCTGCCAGTCCTCGGTCCACGGCGTGGCGATCAGACCGGGGGCCACGGCGTTGACCCGGATCGCCGGGGCCAGCGCGTTGGCCAGCAG
>SKLC01000228.1 GCA_007123425.1 Nitriliruptoraceae bacterium | reverse complement strand
GTCCCGGGCGCGCTGGCGTCGGGCTCGCCGGCCGCCCCCGCTGCGGGGACCTCGGGGTCCTCGGGCCCGGGCTGCTCCGCGGGTCGATCCCCGGTGAGCGCGAGGAACACGTCGTCGAGCGTGGGCTTGTGCAGGGCGAGGTCGGTGGGGCTCACGCCTGCGGCGTCCAGCGCCCGCACCGCCTCGACCAGGGTCTGCGCGCCACCGCGGGCCGGGACCCGCAGGCGGCCGGACCGGTCGGCGGTCGGCTCCTCGCCGGTCAGGCGCGTGAGCACCTCGATGGCCACCCCGCGCTGGCTGTCCTCGGCGCCCAGCTCCAGGACCGCGCCGCCGAAGGTGGTCTTGAGCTCGTCGGCGGTGCCCTCGCTGATGATCCGGCCGTGATCGATGACCGCGATCCGGTCGGCGAGCTGGTCGGCCTCCTCGAGGTACTGGGTGGTCAGCAGGACCGTCGTCCCCGCGTCCACCAGGTCCTCGATCAGCTCCCAGAGGTCCATGCGGCTGCGAGGATCGATGCCGGTCGTCGGCTCGTCGAGGAACATCACCTGCGGGCGCCCCACCAGCGAGGCGGCGAGATCGAGACGTCGCCGCATCCCACCGGAGTAGGTGCTCACGAGCCGGTGCGCGTCGCTGGCCAGCCCGATGCGCTCGAGCACGTCGTTGGCGCGCCGGCGGGCCTCCTTGCGGCTCAGGCCGTAGAGGCGGCCGACCATGACGACGTTCTCCCGCCCGGTGAGGTACTCGTCGACGGCGGCGAACTGCCCGGCGAGCCCGATGCGGCTGCGCGCCGCGGTGGCGTCCGCGACCACGTCGACGCCCGCCACCCGGACCCGCCCCCGGTCGGGCGCGAGCAGCGTGGTCAGCACCCGGATCAGGGTGGTCTTCCCCGCGCCGTTGGGACCGAGCATCCCGTAGACGATGCCGGGCTCGAAGGCGAGGCTGACGCCGTCGAGGGCCCGGACCTCGCCGAAGGACTTGACGACGTCGCTGACCTCGACGATCGGGGCGTCGGCGGGCGGAGGGGTCACGCTGGCGGAGTCCTTGTCGCATGCAGCGGCCGTGTCCGGTGCGCGCGTCACCATAGGCCAGACGTGAGTGATCGCTCACTGACCCGGGTGGCCGGCGAGGGCGCACGGCGCCGAGGACGGCCGGCGCCGAGACGCGAGGCACGGCGCCCCAGCGAGAAGGCGCGGCTAGAAGATCGTCGCCGCGTGCTCCGCCAGCGGGCTGCGCACCCCCTTGGTGAGGGTCACGTGGCCGAACAGGGGCGAGCCCTCCATCTTCTCGATCAGCGCGGCCATGCCGCCGTACGGCGAGATGTAGGGGTTGTCGACCTGGCCGAGGTCCCCGCAGAAGACCACCTTCGAGCCGGCCCCCATGCGGGTGAGCACGACCCGCAGCGCCGAGAGCTCGATGTTCTGCGCCTCGTCGACGATCACCAGCTCGTCGGTGATCGAGCGGCCGCGCAGGTAGGTGATCGCCGCCAGCTCGAGCTGGCCCCGGTCGATCAGCGACTCGATGGTGGTCTGCACGTGCCGGTGCTCCCTCGCCCCGCCACCGGGCCCGTCGTCGCGGCGCAGCAGGGCGTAGAGGTTGTCGTGCACCGCGGCCATCCACGGCGCGAGCTTCTCGTCGAGGTCACCCGGGAGGTAGCCCACCTCCTGCTTGCCGACCGCCACCAGCGGCCGGTAGACGGCCATGCGCCGGTAGGCGGCCGCGGAGAGCACCTGCTCGAGCCCGGCCGCCAGGCCCAGGAACGTCTTGCCGGTGCCCGCCATGCCCATCAGCGACACGCACGGCACCTGCGGGTCGAGCAGCAGGTCGATCGCGAAGGTCTGGCGCACGTCCCGGGCCGACATCCCGAACACCTGGCGGTGCCCGGCGACCCGGTGGACCGTCGCGACCCCCTCATCGTCGACATCGATGACCCGCCCCAGCCCCGACGAGGACGGGCCGGCCCGCAGCACCAGGCAGGCATTGGGCCACAGCCCCTCGACCCCCGCGGCGGTCAGGTCGGCGTCGAGCTCGCGCAGCTGCGCCTTGCCGTCGCGGTGCAGCTCGTCGAGGACCAGCGGGTCGACCTCGAGCTCGAGCACCCCGTGGCGGTGCTCGTCCGTGCGCGCGGTGTCGGCCCGGTAGTCCTCCACCTCGATGCCGAGCTGGCTGCCCTTGATCCTCAAGGCCGCGTCCTTGGTCACCAGCGTGGCGCGCAGGCCGATCGCGACCGCCAGGATCCGGTGGTCGGGCTTGTGGGGGTCGAGGTAGGGAGGCAGCTCGACGTCGACGTGGTTGGACTCGATGCGCACGGTCCCGCCGGTGGGCAGGGGCAGCGCGTGGGAGAGCCCGCGGCCGCTGGCCACCCGCAGCTCCTCGATGCGGCGCAGGGCGAGGCGGGCGTTGCGCCCCACGTCGTCGAGCGCCGACTTCTTGCGGTCGAGCTCCTCGATCACCACCAGGGGGAGGACCACGTCGTGCTCGTCGAAGCGCAGCAGCGCATCGGGGTCGGCGAGCAGGACGCAGGTGTCGAGGACGAAGGTTCGGGTCGGCTCATGGTGGCTCATCGCTGGCTCCCTCCCCGCAGCCACGAGGAGCAGCGGCGACCGCCCCTCGAGCCCGGGAACGACGAACGCCGCCCGAGCGGGCGGCGTGGGGTGATGCGGCGCGGTGCGGGGCGGGCGGGAGAGCTCGTCGTATGCCGTCGTCCCGAGTCCGGGACGTGCCGGGGCCGGAAGACAGGCCGGGGCCTGTCGGGTGGCTGGCCGGGCGTCGGCGTGGCTCGCACCTGGTGTCGACTCGACTGCTGTGACGGTCAGTGACGTCGGCGACTGTAGCGACGCCCCCCGCCGCCACCGAGCACCCTGCGCAGGCTCCCCCACCGTGGGCCAGCGCGGCACCCGCCGGCCCGACCACGGGCCCACCCGGAGGGCCGTGCATGCCGGCGTCCCGCCCCCAGCACATGGCGCGGCTCGCGTCGGCGACGCTCGCTGGCGGGCGGCGCCGCGGTCAGCGGCCGAAGCGGCGGCTGCGCGACTGGTAGTCGCGCAGGGCGCGGAGGAAGTCCACGCGCCGGAACTCGGGCCAGTAGGTGTCGCAGAAGTAGAACTCGCTGTGGGCCGACTGCCACAGCAGGAAGCCCGACAGCCGCACCTCGCCCGAGGTGCGGATGATCAGGTCGGGGTCGGGCAGCCCGGTGGTGTAGAGGTGGTCGCCGATGTCCTCGGCGCACAGCTCGGACGCGACGTCCTCGAGGCTGCGCCCCTCGGCGGCTCGGGCGAGCAGCAGGCTGCGCAGCGCGTCGGTGATCTCCTGCCGGCCGCCGTAGCCGACCGCGACCTGCACGCGCAGGCGGTCGTGGTCCGCGGTCGCGTCCTCGGCGCGCTCCAGTGCCCGCCGGGTCTCCTCGGGCAGCAGGTCGAGGGCCCCCACGGCGGTCACGCGCAGGCCCCGGGCGGTGTCGCTGCCCATCCGCGCCACGGTCTCCTCGATGACCGCCAGCAGCCCCGCGACCTCCTCGTCGTCGCGCTCGAGGTTGTCGGTCGACAGCAGCCACAGCGTGACGTAGGGGATGCCCGCCTCGAGGCACCAGTCGAGGAACACGTCGATGTGCTTCGACCCGGCCTCGTGCCCCTCGGTGGGCCCCGGCAGCCCGTGCTCCCGGGCGAAGCGTCGATTGCCGTCGAGGATCACGCCGACGTGGGTCGGCATGGGACCGTCCGCCAGCTCCGCGGCGAGCCGGCGCTCGTAGAGCCGGTAGGCGAGGTCGACGACGCTCATCTCGCCGAGCGTAGTAGCCCGGTCGGGGCGGCACCGTGGAGCGCCCGCAGCGCAGGAGGCGATCCGGCTGGTACCCTCGCGGCTCACGCCCGGGCGGTCATGCTCGGGCGTTCGTCATGATGTGACGACCGTTGCCGCTTACGAACCGTTGCGAGGATGCACCCGTGCCCGAGACGTGGCTGAGCCAGGAGGCATACGACCGCCTCAAAGAGGAGCTCGACGGCCTCAAGACCGAGGGCCGCGAGCGCATGGCCGCCGAGATCGAGGAGGCACGCTCCCACGGCGACCTCAAGGAGAACGCCGAGTACCACGCGGCCAAGGACGAGCAGGGCAAGATGGAGGCCCGCATCCGCCAGCTCGACGAGCTGCTGCGCACCGCCCGCATCGGCGAGCCCGACGACACCGAGGTGGTGCGTCCCGGCCTGGTGGTGGAGCTCGACGTCGAGGGCGACGACGAGGTCTACTTCCTCGGCAGCCGTGAGGACCACCACGAGGAGCTCGAGATCCTGTCGGCGGAGTCGCCGATGGGCAAGGCGATCATCGGCGCCGGCGAGGGCGAGACCGTGACGTTCGCCACACCCACGGGGGTCGAGATCGAGGTCACCGTCAAGGACATCCGCTCCGCCTGAGGCCTCGAGACCACGCACGGAGCAGCCCTGACGGCCCGTTCGGGCGCCTGACTAGCCCGGGCGGGCCGGGTGTCGCGTGGAAAAACCACCCACGGCTTCGGCCCCACGGCCGCGTCCCACCGGGTTCGATGCCCGAGTCGAACCTACCAAGGCCTGTTCCCGTGCCGGCGACCGCATCCGCCCCCTCCTCCGCGGATCCCTCGCGCGGCGGCACCCCGGCAGCATCCACGGCATCGGTGGTGATCACCGACTCGCGGCCGCTGGTCCGTGCGGGGCTGCGCAGCGTCCTGGGCGCCTCGGACCAGCTGGAGACCCTGGCCGAGGTCGGGCTCGACGAGGCCGTCGACCACATCGCGCGCACGACGCCGCAGGTGCTGGTCAGCGGCTTGCGCGACGACGACCCACAGACCTTCCGGGTGGTCGCGGCCGCCAAGGCGCAGCACGAGCAGCTGCGGGTGCTGGTCGTGGCCGACAGCGTCACCGTCATCGATCTTCGCGAGGCGGTGATCGCCGGGGTCGACAGCTTCCTGCTCTCGACCTCGACGCCGGAGGAGCTGCGCGAGGGCGTGCTGCAGACCGCCCACGGCGAGCGCGTGGTCTCGCCCACGATCGCGATGCAGCTGGCGGGCGCGTGGCGCAACGAGCCGAGCGACGCCAGCGCCTCGGCGCTCACCCCCCGCGAGATCGAGGTGCTGCAGCTGCTGGCCGAGGGGATGACCAACCAGCAGGTGGGTGCGCGCCTGGGCCTGTCCGCCCGCACGATCAAGACCCACGTGCAGAACCTGCTGGTCAAGCTCGACGTCCCCGACCGCACCGGCGCGGTGGCGCGGGCGTTCCGCCTCGGGCTCATCCGCTAGAGCGGCGCTCCCCTCCGGTCGGGAAGGTCGTGTCCGGGTCGTCGAGGCCTTGCGAGAGCCAGGCGATCTGCTCGCGCAGCGTGCCGTAGGCGGCGCGCCTCGCCTCATCGGTGCCGGTCGCCTCGGCGTCCTCGACCACCCGCCGCAGGTGCGCCACCCCGGAGGTGCCCAGCTCGAGCAGCGCCTCCGAGCCGCCCGCGGCCCACCGCGCCAGCACGTAGCGGACCAGCGCGCCCACCGGCACCCCGCTGGCCTCGCTGAGCACGCGCACCGTGGCCAGCGGGTCGAGGTGGGTGTAGGCGGCCACGTCGGCCTTCAGGCCGGCGAAGTCGTCCGTCGCGTCCCACTCGCCGTCCCAGCGCTCGAGTCGGACCACGGGCTCGTCGTCGTACTGATCCACGTCACCGCCTGGTGTGCTCGGCACCGTCGTGACCGCATCCGGGCCGAGCGGTGCCAAGCCCACCGCCACCCGGAGCGAGCCCCGACGCGGCGCCGGTTCGAGGACTCGGCGCCGCGTCGGGTCAGCTGCTGGGAGGTGCGGGGCCTACTTGAGGCGCTCGATCACCATGGCCATGCCCTGGCCGCCACCGACGCACATGGTCTCGAGACCGAAGGTCGCGTCACGGTGCTGCAGGCCGTTGAGCAGGGTGGAGGTGATGCGCGCCCCGGTCATGCCGAAGGGGTGGCCCATGGCGATGGCGCCGCCGTGGACGTTGAGCTTGTCGTGGTCGATGCCCAGCTCCCGCGCCGAGGGGATCACCTGGGCGGCGAAGGCCTCGTTGATCTCCACGAGGTCGATGTCGTCGATGGTCATGCCGGCGTTGGCCAGCGCCTGCTTCGACGAGTCGACCGGGCCCAGCCCCATGATCTCGGGGTCGAGGCCGCTCACGCCGGTGGACACGATGCGGGCCAGCGGCTCGAGCCCGAGCTCCTTGGCCTTGGTGTCGCTCATGATGACCAGCGCGGCCGCGCCGTCGTTGAGCGGGCAGGCGTTGCCGGCGGTGACGGTGCCGTTCTCGCGGAAGACGGGCTTGAGGCTGCCCAGCTTCTCCCGCTCGGTGTTCGGGCGCGGGCCGTCGTCCTTGGCCAGGGTCTCGCCGTTCGGCAGCTTGATCGGCGTGATGTCCTTCTCGTAGAAGCCCTCGGCGTCCGCCCGCGCGTAGCGCATCTGCGACTCGTAGGCGTAGTCGTCCTGCTCCTCGCGCGTGACGCCCTTGAGGCTGGCCACGTTCTCCGCGGTCTGGCCCATGGCGATGTAGATGTCGGGCAGACCGTCGCGGGGGGCCCAGTCCTCGCCGCTCTCGGCGATCTGCTTGGTGCGCTCGGCCGCCTCGGCGAACTTCGGGTTCTGGGTCTCACCCGAGTCGGAGCTGCCGTACATGTAGCGCGACACCATCTCCACGCCGGCGGAGATGAAGACGTCGCCCTCGCCCGCCTTGATCGCGTGCAGCGCCATCCGGGTGGTCTGCAGCGAGGAGGAGCAGTAGCGGGTCAGGGTGGTGCCGGGCACGCGCTCCCAGCCCAGCAGCGTCGCGACCACGCGGGCCATGTTGTGGCCCTGCTCACCGCCGGGCAGCCCGGCCCCGAGGTGGATGTCGGTGATGTCCTCGGGCGAGACCTGTGGGACCTTGTTCATCGCCTCCTGGATGATGGTCGCGGTCAGGTCGTCGGGGCGAAGCTCGGTCATCGAGCCCTTGAAGGCCCGCCCGATCGGGGAGCGGGCGGTCGAGACGATCACGGCCTCGGGCATGGATGTGCCTTTCGAGTCTGGGTTGCCGGCAGGCTACTTCGCGGGTCGACTCGACTGCCAAGCCGGATCGGTGGGGTGCGCGGCAGGCGGCTCGGGGAGAGGCGTGGCGTGACGCGTGAGCTCTAGGTGCTCTCGGGCATCGCGTAGCGGGCGAGGTAGTTCTGCTCCCCCACCCGCTCGAGCACCTCGAGCTGCGTGGCGAAGTAGTCGTAGTGCTCCTCCTCCTCGCGCACCGCCTCGGCGAGCAGCTCCCGCGTGCCGTTGTCGCCCACCTCGACGCACAGGGCGATCCCGGCGTTGAGGCGCTCGACCGCGGTGCGCTCGGCGTCGCGGGCCAGGCGCAGCTGCTCCACCGGGCCCTCGCCGACCTGGACGGTGCCCAGCCGCTGGAGGTTGGGGTGGCCGTCGAGGAAGAGGATGCGCTCGACGTAGTGGTCGGCGTCCTCCATCTCCTCGACCGCGAGGTCGCGGAAGACCTTGGCGAGCCCGGGCAGACCCCAGTTGTCGAGCATGCGGTAGTTGAGCCAGTACTGGTTGATCAGCGTCAGCTCGTAGGTGAGCATCTCGTTGAGGAAGTCGATCACGCGCTCATCGGACGTCGCCATTAGGGCGCTCTCCTGCGTCTCGTTCGCCACGACGGTAGTCGCGGGCCCATCGCCCCGTCCACGCGCGTGCGGCGCTTACGAGGCGGGGGCGAGCGCCGGCGCCGGCACGTGGCGGCGCTCGCGCTGGCGCCGGGCGAGCACCTGGGGCTGGCTCACCGCGATCCCCGCATCCTCCAGCAGCGCCTCGATGGACGGCACGCAGCCACCGCACTCGCCGCCGGCGCCGCACAGCGCGGTGATCTGCTCCACCTGCGTGGCGCCGGCCGAGATCGCCGCGCGCACGGCCCGGTCGGAGACGACGTTGCAGTGGCAGATGAGCACCGGCGCTTCCTCGTCGGTCCGGGGTCCGGGCCACCGCGCCGAGGCGGCGGGCCCGGAGGTCACGAGCACCCTCCGAGATTAGG
>SKLC01000010.1 GCA_007123425.1 Nitriliruptoraceae bacterium | reverse complement strand
GAGGGCGACGAGGGCGACGAGGGGACCTCGGCGACGCCTTCGACCCGGGAGCCCGAGCAGGAGCAGCACGGGCACGCCTGAGCGGTTCGTCGGGGCTCTCGCCGGCACGTGCTGTGCGCCCGCCTCGTGGAGCGCGGCGTCCGAGCCCACGTCGGCGCCCGGCGGCGCCCGGCGGAGCTTCCCTGCCGTTTGCGGCGACCCCCCCGAACAGGGGATTGCCGCCCCCGGGCGGACGGCGGAGATTCGGCTTCCCGTCACGGCCACCGGAGGGCCGGGCGATGAGGCAAGGGAGCGGCATGATGAAGAGACGAATCCTCGCGGTGGGAGGAACGACCGCGCTGCTGGTGGGGCTCGCGGCCGGGCCCGCCCTGGCACAGCCAGAGGTCGTGTGGCACGAGCACGGCCACGTGCTCCTGCTGGGCGCGGAGGTGGAGCACACGGAGGAGGGCCCGCCGACGGTCCACGGCTTCGAGCGCTGCGTCGACCTGGCGGGTGGGCGCGAGCTGAAGCTCTCGCAGCACCACGACCGTGTCCACATGGGCAACGCGAACTTCCGCGGCCTGGCGCGAGCCGGGCACATCGTCCAGCCCGCGGGCTACATCGCCGATGTCGTGCTCGACGGTGAGGTCATCCAGGAGGTCCACTACCCGGAGGACTGCGAGGCGTGGGAGCAGGCTCCGCTGCCCTTCCCGCCGAACTAGTGACGCCGGTGTCGCCGGCGGCGCCGAGATCGAGCGCCGTCGGCGACACACGCGATGATGCGCCACCGGGACGACCGGGGCGGGACTAGTCGGGTCCGACCCCGTGCAGAACCGGCGCAGGTAGTCGGCCTGGTCAGGACCGACAATGGCCCTCACCTTCGGCGGCGATCGGCCGATGACATGGGCACGAGACCGGTGCCGAGGGAATGTGTGCCCGATGCTGACACGGAAGGCTGGTGGGTCCGTGCCGACAGCGACGTTCGAGCGACCGGACGGCTGGGCTCGGCTGCTGGCCGACGTGGCCGGCCGGTCCGGTGAGGCCGGTCACCTCTTCACCGTCCTGGCCGCGCCCATCGGCGCGTGCGGCACGTGGAGCCGTGCGGAGCTCGACGCCCTGTGGGCGGCGGCGCATCGGTGCGACCGGCGCTAGCTGGCCGCGTGTGGCGAGCGCCGATCAGCCCTCCGGGGACGGCTCCTGCTCCTCGGCGGCGGGGCTGAACGGCGCGAGGTCCGGGCACTCCTCCTCGACGGCGCGCTGATAGTCGGCGAAGACGACGTCGGCGTCCTGGCGGCGCTCCTCGACCGGCTCGAGGTCGGCCTCCGCGCCGTGCTCGTCGAGCCGCTCGCACGCGTCGGCGGCCAGGCCCTCGGCGGTCTCCTGGTCCCCGCAGCCCGCCATGGCGATCATCGCCACGATGAGCAGCGCGGTCCCCCTCGTGCGCATTCCGCAGCCTCCCAGCCTCGGGTCGCTCCACCACAGCCTGCCAGACGCGCTCGCACACACGGACCCCGATCGGTGGTCACGGGGTGACCTCCGAGGCGAGGGGGTGGGGTTGGGGCCGCCGTTGCCACCAGAGGGTGGCAGCGGCGGTGGTCGCGATGAAGGGCAGCAGGAGCAGGTTGAGGGTGGCCCATCCGACGGTGTGCAGCAGCGCGCCGGCGGCCAGGGAGCCGATGGCGACGGCGGTGAACACGACGAGCTCGTTGATGCCCTGGATCTTGCCGCGCTCGGCGGGCAGGTGGGTCTGGGCGAGCAGGGCGCTGCCGCCGACGTAGAGGAAGTTCCAGCCGACGCCGAGCAGCACGAGCGCCACCCAGAAGTGGGCCATGCTCTGACCCGCGACGGCGGCGGCCACGGAGCCGGTGAGCATGGCGGCGCCGGCGAGCAGGATGCGGGCCAGCCCGAAGCGGGCGATGAGGTGGCCGGTGACGAACGAGGGGGCGAACATGCCCAGCACGTGCCACTGCATGATGGTGGCGGCGTCGGCGAGGTCGAAGCCCGCCGTGCGCATGGCCAGGGGCGTGGCGGTCATGACCAGGATCATCACGGCGTAGCCCACGGTGCCGGCGAGCACGGCCACGCCGAAGGCGGGCTGGGCGGCGATGGCGGCCACGGGGCGCTGGTGACCGGTGCGCGCCTGCTCCTCGTTGGGGATGCGCAGCAGCAGGTGCAGCGCGCCCCCGGCCAGTGAGAGCGCGACGATGATGGCGTAGGGCCCGGCGTGGGAGATGCCCGGCAGCAGGTCGGTCGCGCGGCTGGCGTTCAAGGGACCGAGGAAGGCGGCCACGACGCCGCCGGCGAGCACCAGGGAGATGGCCCTGCTCTCGAAGGCGGGGCTGGCCGCGTCGGCGGCGGCGAACCGGTGGAGATTGGCGAACGCCTGATAGATGCCGAGCAGGAAGCTGCCGGCGCAGAACAGCACGAACGAGTCGAGGCCGATGGCGGCCACGCTGATCACGCCACCGGCAGCCCCGCCGATGAGCGTGCCGGTGATGAAGCCGGCCCGTCGGCCCACGCGCTTCATCAGCAGCGAGGCCGGCAGGCTGGCGACCACGACGCCGATCATCATCATCGCGACCGGCAGGGTCGCCAGGGCGGGGTTGGGGGTCAGCCGTTGCCCCACGATGCCGCTCAAGGTCATGACGGTGATCGCGGCGATCAGGAACAGGGCCTGGTTGGCCGCCAGGATGGCGACGTTGCGGCGTTCGCGGGAGGTGGCTGCCATGGCGTCTCTCATCGCGCAGGTGGGTCAGCGTTGCGGCCGCGAGGGCCAGAGGCGGCCAGCAGCCGCGTCGGCCTGGTCGGCCTGGTCGGCTGGTGGGTCTCGGTCATGCGCACGGCGACGTCGATGCCCGAGGCGGCGGTGATGGCGGCGATGACGACGATGGCGGTGGCGATGGAGTAGACGTCGGCCAGCACGCCGGCGAGCACCGCGCCGACGGCGAAGCCGACGTCGCGCCACCACCGGTAGACGCCGACCGCCGCGCCGCGCCAGGCGGGGTGGGCGATGTCGCCCACGGCCGCGATCAGGGTCGGGTAGGCCATGGCGGTGCCGCCGCCGAAGAGCACGCTGCCGGTGGCCCACACGGCGAAGGTGTCGCCGAAGGCGATGATCAGCAGGCCGGCGGCCTCGGTGAGCTGCCCGGCCACGATCAGCCCCTTGCGCCCGATCCGGTCGGACAGCGCGCCGGTGAGCAGCTGCCCCGCACCCCACACGGCGGGGGCGATGGCGATCAGCAGTCCGACCGAGCCGACGGCCAGGTCGCCGGTGATGGTGAAGAAGATGGGGAACAGCCCCCAGGCCATGCCCTCGTTGAGGTTGTTGACCAACCCGGCCTGGCTGGTGGCCGACAGCGACCGGTCACGCCAGGTCGACAGGGCGAACACCTGCCGGGGCGTGAAGCCCTCCCCGTGGCCGTTCGCGCCGCCGTCGTGGTGCGTGCTCTCCTCGGCGACGTGGCCCCGGGTCTCGCGCACGAACAGTGCCGACAGCCCCAGGCCGAGGCCCGCGAAGGCCAGGCCGAGGAAGAACGGCGCGGGCCGCAGGCCGGCGATCTCGGCGATGTAGCCGGTGGCCCAGGCCGCGGCGGCCACGGCGCCGTAGCCGGCGGCCTCGTTGAACCCCATCGCCATGCCGCGACGCCGGGGGCCGACGAGGTCGATCTTCATCAGCACGGTGACCGACCAGGCCAGCCCCTGGTTGATGCCCAGCAGCACGTTGGCGGCGATCACCCACGACCAGGACGGCGCGAAGATCAGCATCACCGGCACGGGCAGGGCGAACAGCCAGCCGACCAGCAGCACCGGCTTGCGCCCGAACCGGTCGGCCAGGGTGCCGGCGAAGAAGTTCAGGATCGCCTTTGTGAGCCCGAAGGCGAAGATGAAGGTCAGCATCGCCGTGTAGGCGGTCAGGCCGAACTCCTCCTCGGCCAGCAGCGGCAGCACGGTGCGCTCCTGGCCGATCATGCCGCCCACCAGGGCGTTGACGCCGACCAGCAGCGCGAACTGCGGCAGGTTCTCGCGCAGTCCCAGGCGGATGGGCGCGGTGGCGCGGCTCACGACCCGACCTCCAGGCGGTGGCCGGCGTCGGCGAGGTCGTGAGGCCCCTGATCGACCGGCAGCGTCACCTGCACGTCACATCCATTCAAGCGATTGTTTGAGAAATGGTGCCGATGCTGCAGCCAATTGTCAAACGATCATTTGAGGCGAGGCTACGATGGTGCCCGTCGACCAGGAAGCAGACGTGCCCAGCACCCGTCGCGATGCCAAGAACGCCCTGTTCGACGGCTTCGGTCGCATCGCCGCCGCGCTCGGCTCGGGACGGCGCGCCGAGATCGTCGAGGTCCTCGCGCAGGGCGAGCGCAGCGTCGAGCAGGTCGCGACCGAGATCGACCAGTCGGTCGCCAACACCTCCCACCACCTGCGCACCCTGGCGCGCGCCGGGCTGGTGGCCTCCCGCCGCGAGGGCACCCACGTCCACTACCGGCTCGCCTCCGACAAGGTGCTCGAGGTCTGGCTGGCCGTCCGGGGGCTCGCCGCCGAGCAGCTCGCGGAGCTCGACGCGCTCGCCGACGCCTACCTCGGTGACCGCTCTCAGATCGATGAGATCGACCGCGAGGAGCTGCTCGCGCGCCTCGAGCACGGCGATGTGGTCGTCATCGACGTCCGCCCGACCGGTGAGTACGCCGCCGGCCACCTGCCCGGCGCCATCTCCGTCCCGCCCGAGGAGATCGACGAGCTGCTCGACGAGCTGCCCGCCGACCGTGAGATCGTCGCCTATTGCCGTGGCCCCTACTGCGTCTACGCCGACGACGCGATCCGCAGGCTCGCCGCCCACGGGCGCTCGGCGAGGCGGCTGCGCGAGGGCGTCCCCGAGTGGCGGCGTCTCGGCGGCCCCGTCGAGGTGTCCGCCCCGGGGCCCCGTCCGGACGGGGGATGATGTCCCGGCACGCCCACCGCGCCGCCAGACCGGGGACGCGACTGCCACGGTCGTAGCGGCGTGGGCCGGGACCGTGCCATGCTGATGGCGGCGGGCATGGGGACAGGGAGCGGGACGTGGTGGAGCAGGTGGATGTCGACGGGCTGACGATCGCCTATGAGCGGGCGGGGGACGGGCCGCCGCTGATGCTGCTTCACGGGGGCTTCAGCGATCACCGCGCCTGGCGGCGGCAGCTCGAGTCGCTCTCGGACGCGTGGAGCGTGGTGGCCTGGGACGCGCCCGGCTGCGGCGGCTCCTCGGATCCGCCGGCGACGTTCGGGCTCGGCGACTATGCCGACTGCGTTGCCGGCCTCGCCGCGGCCCTCGGGCTCGAGCGACCCCACCTGGGTGGGCTGTCGTTCGGCGCTGGTCTGGCGCTCGCGGTCTACGAGCGCCATCCGCAGCTGCCGTGCTCCCTGGTGCTGGCGGGGGCCTACGCGGGCTGGGGCGGCTCGCTGACGCCGGAGGAGGTCGAGGCCCGCCTGTCTCGTGCGGTCGCGGACGCCGAGAAGCCGCCCGAGCAGTGGGTGGAGTCCTACCTGCCGACCTTCTTCGCCGGCGAGGTCGCACAGGCGGACGTGGACGAGGTCGTGGCGATGATGCTCGACACGCGGCCGGCCGGGATGCTGCCGATGCTGCACGCCTTCGCCGAGGCGGATCTGCGGCCCACGCTCCCGCGTATCGCCGTGCCCACGCTCCTGCTGTACGGCGAGGCCGACGTGCGCTCGTCCCTGGCGGTCGCCGGGGAGCTGCATGCGGCGATTCCGACCTCGCAGCTGGCCGTGCTGCCAGGGGTCGGCCACGCTTCCAACGTCGAGGCGCCCGAGGCCTTCGATGCTCAGGTGCGGCGCTTCCTCCTCGACGTCGACGCGACGGCAGGCTGACCACCGCAGCGCCCGCTCCACGATGGTGTCCGGCGCGAGGCTGCGCTGCCGTGCCTCCGGCCCAGCCGAGCAGGCTCTGTGGCTCAGACGGCCGTGAGGCCGTGGCGTTCGAAGCGCTCGCGGACGCGCGCGAGCGTGGCCTCGTCCGGAGAGGGCACGTCCGGGAGCGGGTAGGGGATGCCGAGCGCCTCGTACTTGTCCAGGCCCAGCCGGAGGAAGGGCAGCACGTCCACGCGCTCGACGCACCCGAGCGACGCCGCGAAGCCGGCCACGCCGTCGACCACCTCGTCGAGGTCGGTGTGGCCGGGCACGACCACGTAGCGCAGCCACGTCCGCTGACCCCGCGCGCCCAGCCGGCGCGCGAACCGCAGCGTCGGCTCGAGCTCGCCGCCGGTGAGCTCGCGGTAGCGGGAGGCGCCCCACGATTTGATGTCGAGCAGCACGAGGTCGACCAGGTCGAGCAGCCCGTCCGGGGTGCGGTCACCGGTCACGCCACAGGTGTCGAGCGCCGTGTGCAGGCCCCGCTCCCGGCACCCCTGGAGCACCGCCTCGACGAACCGCGGCTGCAGCAGGGGCTCGCCGCCTGACAGCGTGACGCCGCCGCCGGCGACCTCGATGAACCGTCGGTAGCGCTCGATGCGTGCCAGCAGCTCACCGGCGGTGGTGGGCGTGCCGGTGGCGCTGGACCACGTGTCGGGGTTGTGGCAGTACAGGCACCGCAGCGGGCAGCCGGCGAGGAAGGCGACGAACCGCGTCCCGGGCCCGTCGACGTTGGACGACAGATCCCAGGAGTGCACGGCGCCCAGCACCTCGGCGACCGCGGCGGCGGTGTCGGTGGGGTGCGCGGTGGGTGCGGGGGGAGTCATGGCGGTGCCGGTGGTCGTCAGTGCTCGTGGAAGGTCCGGGAGACCACGTCCAGCTGCTGCTCGCGGGTCAGACGCACGAAGCTGACCGCGTAGCCCGAGACCCGCACGGTCAGCTGCGGGTAGCGGTCGGGGTGCTCCATGGCGTCCAGCAGCGTGTCGCGGTCCAGCACGTTGACGTTGACGTGGAAGCCGCCGGCGTCCACGTAGCCGTCGAGGATCCCGACCAGCGAGTCCACCCGCTCGGCCGGGGTGCGCCCGAGGCCCTCGGGGGTCACCGAGGCCGTCCACGAGATGCCGTCCAGGGCGTGCTCGTAGGGCAGCTTCGCCAGCGACAGCGCCGCGGGGACCACGCCGTGCCGGTCACGGCCGTTCATCGGGTTGGCGCCGGGCGCGAAGGGCTCGCCCCGGCGGCGCCCGTCCGGGGTGGGGCCGGTTGCCTTGCCGTAGACGACGTTGGAGGTGATCGTGAGCACCGACTGCATGGGGATCGCGTCGCGGTACATCGGCTGGCTGCGCAGCTTGTCCATGAAGGTCTCCACCACGTAGGTGGCCCACCGGTCGGCACGGTCGTCGTCGTTGCCGAAGGCCGGGTAGTCACCGACCACGCGGTAGTCCACGGCCAGCCCGGTCTCGTCGCGCACCACCTCGACCCGGGCGTGCTCGATAGCGGAGAGGCTGTCGGCGACCACCGACAGGCCCGCGATGCCGCACGCCATGGTTCGCACGACCTCGGTGTCGTGCAGCGCCATCTCGATGCGCTCGTAGGCGTACTTGTCGTGCATATAGTGGATGATGTTGAGCGCTTCGGCGTAGGTCTCGGCGAGCTCGTCGAGCACGCGCTCGAAGGCGGGCAGCACCTCGTCGAGGCCGAGCACGTCGGCGGTGATGGCCGGTGCGGGCCGGGTGACCTGGTCGCCGGTGAGCTCGTCGCGGCCGCCGTTGATGGCGTACAGCAGAGCCTTGGCGATGTTCGCGCGGGCGCCGAAGAACTGCATCTGCTGGCCGACCGGCGCGCCGGACACGCAGCAGGCGATCGCGCAGTCGTCGCCGTGGTGGGCGCGCAGCAGCTCGTCGGACTCGTACTGGATCGCGCTGGTGTCGATCGAGGCTTGCGCGCAGAAGCGCTTGAAGCCCTCCGGCAGCTGAGGCGACCACAGCACGGTGAGATTCGGCTCGGGGGCGGGACCCAGGTTGGAGAGGGTCTGCAGGTAGCGGAAGCTCGTGCGCGTCACCAGCGGCCGCCCGTCGTCGGCGAGACCGCCCAGCGACTCGGTCACCCAGGTCGGGTCCCCGGAGAACAGCTCGTCGTAGGCAGGGGTGCGCAGGAACCGCACGATGCGCAGCTTCATGACGAGCTGGTCGATCAGCTCCTGGGCCTGCTGCTCGTCGATGCGGCCGCGGTCGAGGTCGCGCTGCAGGTAGACGTCGAGGAACG
>SKLC01000059.1 GCA_007123425.1 Nitriliruptoraceae bacterium | reverse complement strand
CTGGCGTCCGGTTCCCGGGCGCTTCAAGGACTACATCGCGATGCCCAAGGTCAACCTCTACCAGTCGCTGCACACCGCGGTCGTGGGGCCCGAGGGTCGCCCGCTGGAGATCCAGATCCGCACCCGCGCGATGCACCAGACCGCCGAGTTCGGTGTCGCCGCCCACTGGAAGTACAAGGACACCCACCGCAACGGCGACGGGGTCGACGCCACCGACGAGCTGCCGTGGATCGAGCAGCTGCTGGAGTGGCAGCAGGAGGTCGAGGAGCCGGGCGACTACCTCGAGTCGCTCAAGATCGACCTCTACCAGGACGAGGTGTTCGTCTTCACCCCCAAGGGCGAGGTGATGGGCCTGCCCGCGAACGCCACCCCCATCGACTTCGCCTACGCCGTGCACACCGAGGTCGGCCACCGCTGCATCGGCGCCCGGGTCAACGGCCGGCTGGTGCCGCTCGAGCACGAGCTGTCCAACGGCGACACCGTCGAGGTGCTGACCTCCAAGGCCGAGGACGCGGGCCCGTCGCGCGACTGGCTCCAGATCGCCACCTCGACGCGGGCGAAGTCCAAGATCCGGGCCTACTTCAACCGGGAGCGGCGCGAGGACGCGATGGGCCGGGGGCGCGAGGCCCTGACCCGCGCGCTGCGGCGCAAGGGGATCGCCTACGCCCGGGCGATGACCACCGGTGCGCTCACCGACGTCGCCCACGCCCTGTCCTACAAGAACGCCGAGGCGCTGTTCCGCGCCATCGGCGAGGGCCACGTCGCGGCCGGCAGCGTCGCCCAGCAGGTCGTCGGCGAGCTCACCGAGACCGAGGACGAGCCCGAGGCGCCTGCCGAGCCGGAGACCCAGGCGCCGATCCGCATCGGCCACATCGGCGGCGAGGACGTCGAGGTCGAGGGCGACACGGGGATGCTGGTCCAGCTCGCCCGCTGCTGCACCCCGGTGCCTGGGGACGAGATCGTGGGCTTCGTGACCCGCGGGCGGGGCGTGTCCGTCCACCGGGCCGACTGCACCAACGTCGACGACCTCGCCAAGGAGCCCGACCGCTTCGTGCCGGTCGACTGGTCGGGCGAGACCACCGCGCCGTTCCTGGTGTCGATCCAGATCGAGGCGCTGGACCGCAAGCACCTGCTGCGCGACATCACCGCGGTGCTCGGCGACCTGCACATCAACATCACCTCGGCCCACGTCGCCACCCGCCGCGACCGGGTCGCGGTGCTGCGCTTCGCCTTCGAGCTGGGCGACCCGACCCACCTCGAGTACGCCCTGCGCAGCGTGCGCGGCGTCGATGGGGTCTACGACGCCTACCGCATGGTGCCCCAGGGCGGCTCGCAGGCCGCCGAGGTCAGCGGCGGGTGACCCGGCAGCCGCCGGTCCGGAGACCGTCGGAAGCCCGCCCGGTGCCCGCGCGGCGCCGACGGTGGGCCCGGCGGCGATAGCCTGCCTGCTGCGAGCCGTCCGTCGTCCCTCCTGGAGCTGTCCGTGAGCGAGCCCTTCGTGCTGGGTGCGCCGCTGGGGCGCTGGCAGACCAACTGCTACCTCGTCGGCGACCGGGAGCGGGGCAGCTGCGTCGTGGTCGACCCGGGCGAGCACGGCGAGCAGCAGGTGCCGGCCATGCTCGAGCGGGCCGGGGTCACCTGCGAGGCGATCCTGTGCACCCACGGCCACCTCGACCACATCTGGGGCGTGCCGAAGCTCGCGCGCGACCTCGACGTGCCCGTGCTGCTGCACCCCGACGACCGCTGGATCTGGGACGACCCGGCGGCCGCGTTCGGCGCGTCGATGGATGTGCTGACCGAGCAGCTGGGCCTGCCGGCGTGGGACCCGCCCACCGAGCACCTCACCGACGTCGCCGACCGCCAGCGGCTGTCCTTCGCGGGCCTGACCTTCGACGTCAGGCACAACCCCGGCCACACCCCGGGCCACGTGACCTATCTCGCCCGCGAGCTCGCCGGGGCGCCGGTGGCCTTCGACCTCGGGCAGGCCCGGCAGGCCACCGACGACGTGCTGCTCTCCGGCGACCTGCTGTTCGCCGGCTCGGTGGGGCGCACCGACTTCCCCCGGGGCTCGGCGAAGGACCTGCTGGCGTCGCTGGCCGCCACCGTGCTGCCGCTGGAGGACGACACGCTGGTGCTGTGCGGCCACGGGCCCGACACCACCGTCGGCGACGAGCGCGCCACCAACCCCTTCCTGCAGGAGGCCGCGCGACATAGCTGACCGGGCCGCCCCCTGCGGTCCGCGCAGCGCTCGGCACCCCGTGCGGCACTCCCCGCGCGAGCAGTACCCGGGCCGCCCACGGCCCGGGTGCCGTCGCCGGCCCCGACGACGAGGACCTTCTTCACATGGCCACGATCGACGCCAACCCCGCCTCCGGCACCCGCGACTTCCTGCCAGCGGAGGTGACCCGCCGCGAGCAGGCGTTCGCCACCATCCGCCGCGCCTTCCAGGGCCACGGCTTCGAGCCGCTGGACACGCCCGCCTTCGAGCGCCTCGAGGTGCTCACCGGCAAGTACGGCGAGGAGGGCGACCAGCTGATCTTCAAGATCCTGCGCCGCGGCGAGCACGAGGCCACCGGCGAGGCGGACCTCGCCCTGCGCTACGACCTCACCGTGCCGCTGGCCCGGGTGGTCGCCCGCTACGGCTCGCAGCTGCCGATGCCGTTCAAGCGCTACCACATCGCCCCGGTGTGGCGCGCCGACCGGCCCGGCAAGGGCCGCTACCGCGAGTTCTTCCAGTGCGACGTCGACACCGTGGGCTCCGACTCGCTGGTCGCCGACGCCGCCACGATCGTCGCGGTCGCCGACGTCCTCGACGCGCTGGGCCTGTCGGGCTTCCGGGTGCAGCTCAACTCCCGCCGGGCGCTGGCCGGGCTGATCGAGGCCTACGGCGTGCCGCCCGAGCTCGAGGGCGAGGCGCTGACCGCCCTGGACAAGCTGGACAAGGTCGGCGCCGAGGGCGTGGCCCGCGAGCTCGTCGACCGCGGCCTGCCCACCGCTGCGGTGGACACGCTGGTCGCCGACCTGGGCTCGGGTGACCTCGAGGGGCGGGTGCGCGAGCGGCTGGCGGCCAGCGACGAGGGCCGGGCGGGCCTGGCCGAGGTCGACGAGCTCGTGGCGCTCACGGGCGCCCTGCCCGGAGGCGAGCTCGCCTACAGCCCGGTGCTGGCCCGCGGCCTGTCGTACTACACCGGCCCGGTCTTCGAGGTGGTGCACGACGACCTGGCCGCCACGATCGCGGCGGGCGGGCGCTATGACGGGCTGATCGGGATGTTCCAGGGCCAGGACGTGCCGGCCACCGGCGGGTCGCTGGGCATCGAGCGGATCCTGCTGCTGCTCGAGCAGGCCGCCGAGGGCCGGGCCGCCCCGGGCGCCGACGTGCTGGTCACCCTCATGGACGACGACGGGCGCGCCGACGCGCTGCGGCTGGCCCAGCGGCTGCGGGGCGAGGGCCTGCGGGTCGACCTGTACGCCGGCCGGGGCAAGCTCGGCAAGCAGCTGAAGTACGCCGACCGCCGGGCGATCCCGCTGGCGGTCATCCGCGGCGCCGAGGAGCGCGACGCAGGTAGGGTCGCGGTCAAGGATCTCGCCTCCGGCGAGCAGGACACGGTCGCCGAGGACGAGCTCGTCGCCCACCTGCGGCGCGCGCTGGAGGCCTGACCGCGGCGGCCCGGCGGCCGGTGGATTGCCGCGCCGACGCCCGCCCTCGACCTCCGCGACCTCGACACCGCCTCGCCGCTGCGCGAGTCGACACGAACGGCAGACGACGTGAGCATCACCCCCTTCGGAGCACTGCGCACCCACGGTGGCGGCACGCTGCGCCGCGAGCACGCCGGCGAGACCGTCACCATCGCCGGCTGGGTCGACACCCGCCGCGACCACGGCGGCGTGGCCTTCCTCGACATGCGCGACCGCACCGGCATCGTCCAGGTCGTGGCCGACCCCGAGGAGTCCGAGGCGCTCGAGGCCGCCCACCGGGTGCGCTCCGAGTGGGTGCTCAAGATCACCGGCACGGTGCGCGAGCGCCCCGAGGGCATGGTCAACGACCGCCTGCCCACCGGCGAGATCGAGGTGGCCGCGAGCTCGGTCGAGGTGCTCGCCGAGGCCGACACCCCGCCGATCCCGATCGAGGACGGCGTCGACGTCGCCGAGGAGCACCGGCTGCGCCACCGCTACGTCGACCTGCGCCGTCCGGAGATGGCGCGCGTGCTGCAGCTGCGCTCCCAGGCCACCTCGGTGATCCGGCGGGTGATGGAGCGCCACGGGTTCCTCGACGTCGAGACCCCGATGCTCACCCGGGCCACGCCCGAGGGCGCCCGCGACTTCCTGGTCCCCTCCCGGCTGCAGCCCGGCGAGACCTACGCGCTGCCGCAGTCGCCGCAGCTGTTCAAGCAGCTGCTGATGGTCGCCGGGGTCGAGCGCTACTACCAGATCGCCCGCTGCTTCCGCGACGAGGACCTGCGCGCCGACCGTCAGCCCGAGTTCACCCAGCTCGACGTGGAGCTGTCCTTCGGCGACGAGGAGGACGTCTTCGCGCTCGTCGAGGAGCTGCTGGCGGAGCTGTGGTCCGACGTGCTGGGCGTCGAGGTCCCCACGCCGTTCCCCCGGATGGGCTACCACGAGGCGATGCGCCGCTTCGGCTCCGACAAGCCCGACCTGCGCATCGCGATGGAGCTCGCCGACCTCGGCGAGGTGTTCGCCGACACCGAGGTCGGGGTGTTCAAGGGCGCGCTGGGCGACGGCGGCGTGGTCGTGGGCCTGGGCGTGCCCGGCGGGGCGGCGATGACCCGGCGCGAGTTCGACGAGTGGACCGAGTGGGCCAAGCGCCGCGGTGCGAAGGGCCTGGCCTGGGGCGTGGTCGAGGACGACGGCTCCCTGCGCAGCCCGCTGGCGAAGTTCATGTCCGACGACGAGATCGCGGGCGTGCTGGCGGCCACCGCGTCCGGTCCCGGCGACGCGATCTTCTTCGGTGCCGGCGAGGGCCACTTCACCCGCGAGCTGCTGGGGGCCCTGCGGGTCGCGGTGGCCCACGAGCGCGGCCTGGTCGATGACGACCGCTGGGAGTTCCTCTGGATCACCCCCATGGCGCTGTTCGAGCCCACCGCCGACGGCGGCATCAAGCCGGGCAACCACCCGTTCACCGCACCCTCCGAGGAGTGGGTCGACGACTTCGCCGACCGGCCATTGGAGGCCACCTCGCGCGGCTATGACGTGATCCTCAACGGCACGGAGCTCGGCGGCGGCTCGATCCGCATCCACGACCACGCGCTGCAGCTCAAGATGCTGGAGTACCTCGGCATCGGCGACGAGGAGGCGCAAGAGCGCTTCGGCTTCCTGCTGCGGGCGCTGCGCCACGGCGCGCCGCCCCACGGCGGGATCGCCTTCGGGCTGGACCGGCTGGTGATGCTGCTGGCCGGTCGGGAGACGATCCGCGACGCGATCGCCTTCCCCAAGACCCAGACCGGCTCCGACCTCATGGTCGACGCCCCGGCCCCGTATGAGGCGGAGGCCCTGAAGGAGCTGGGGCTGCGCCTGGCGCCACCGCCGCAGAAGGGCTGACCCGGCCGTCGCAGCGCCCGCGACGTGCATCGCGACCCCGATCGTGGAACCATCGGCCCATGAGCGCATGGACCGAGATCGACGACGGGCTGTGGCAGGGCGGCGACGGCAGGTCGCCGGTCGGCCGGTTCGACCATGTGGTGTCGCTGTGCGAGTGGACCGACGCGCTCACGCCGGGCCCGCCCGACCAGACCGCGTGGTTCATCGCCGACGGCCCGCTGCCAGAGGATCTCCACCGGGTGTGGGAGATCGCCGACGACCTCTCCGAGCGGCTCGACCGCGGCGAGCGGGTGCTGGTCCGCTGCCAGATGGGGCTCAACCGCTCCGGCCTGCTGGTGGCGACCGTGCTGATCCAGCGCGGCTGGGACCCGGACGAGGCGATCGAGCGGATCCGTGAGCGCCGGGGGGATGTCGCCCTGAGCAACCCGGAGTTCGAGGCCTGGGTGCTGGGCCTGCGCTAAAGCCGTCCGTGGGGGGTGCGCGACCGCGCCGGAGGTACGGTGCCGCGCGTGAGTGATCCCCAGCTGTTCTCGGCGCACGACCCGCATCAGCCGGGTCGGTCCGACGCTGCCACCTCGGCCTCCGCCGGCGACACGGGCTCGGCGCGGGCGCCGCTGCCCGACCGCGACCCGACGGGGCCCGCGCCCGTGCCGGCGGGGATGCCGCTGGCCGCCCGGCTGCGGCCCACGAGCCTCGACGAGTACGTGGGCCAGACCCACGCGCTGGGGCCCGGCACGCCGCTGCGCAGCCTGCTCGACCAGGGGGAGCTGCGCTCGCTGATCCTGTGGGGCCCGCCGGGCGTGGGCAAGACGTCCCTGGCCGCGGTGATCGCCGCGCACGTCGACGCCGCCTGGACGGAGCTGTCCGCGGTCACCGCCGGGGTGAAGGACGTGCGCCGGATCATCGAGGAGGGCCGCAGCCGCCTCGAGGTGCGCCAGCGTCGCACGGTGCTGTTCGTCGACGAGATCCACCGCTTCAACAAGGGCCAGCAGGACGCGCTGCTGCCCGGGGTCGAGGCGGGCTGGGTGGTGCTGATCGGGGCGACCACGGAGAACCCCTACTTCGAGCTCAACGCGCCGCTGCTGTCGCGCTGCCAGCTGGTACGGCTCGAGCCGCTCGACGAGGACGACGTGCGCGGGCTGCTCGAGCGGGCGGTCGCGGACCCGACGCGGGGCTACGGCGGGCGGCTCCACCTCGACCAGCAGGCCGCAGACCACCTCGTGCACGTCGGCGACGGAGACGCGCGGGCGGCGCTCTCGGCCCTCGAGGTGGCGGCGGCCGCCGCCGGGGTCACCGCGCCCGGGCCCGAGGGGCCGACCGCCACTGTGAGCGTGGACGACGTGGCCCAGGCGATGCGCCGCTTCCGCTACGACAAGGCCGCCGACGGCCACTACGACCAGGTCAGCGCCTTCATCAAGTCGCTGCGCGGCTCGGACCCCGACGCGGCGGTGTACTGGCTGCTGCGGATGCTCGAGTCAGGGGAGGACCCCCGGTTCCTGGCCCGCCGGATGGTGATCTTCGCCTCGGAGGACATCGGCCTGGCCGACCGGGGCGCGCTGGGCATCGCGGTGCACGCCTTCGACGCTCTCGACAAGGTGGGGCTGCCCGAGGCCCGCTACGCGCTCACCCACGCGGCGCTGTCGCTGGCGGTCGCGCCGAAGTCCGACGGGGTCAAGCGGGCGCTCGGCGCCGGGCTCGAGGCGGTCGCCCGGCACGGCAACGCGCCCGTGCCCCCGCACCTGCGCGACGCGCACTACCGTGGCGCGTCCCATCTCGGCCACGGGGTGGGATACGACTATCCTCACGACCATCCGAGCGGGTTCGCGGCGGCCCAGACCCACCTGCCCGACGAGCTGGTGGGCCGGCGCCTCTACGAGCCCACCCGGCACGGGCACGAGGCCGCGGTGGCCGACCGGCTCGCGGACCTGCGCGAGGAGCACGCACGGGCCCGGGCCGAGGCGCGGCGCCGGCCGACGAGCCCGCAGACCACCGACCCCGACGAGGACGAGCGCACGTGAGCGGAACCGAGTGGGCCATCATCATCGCCGCCCTGTTCTGGGGGCTGCTCGTGCTCGCCCTGTGCGTGCTGGTCGCCCGCACGGTGCGGATCCTCGACGAGGTGGTCGTCACCGTGCGCGGCGTCACCGAGCGCACCCTGCCGATCCTCGAGGGCGTGGACGAGACCGTCTCCGGCGTCAACGTCGAGCTCGCGCGCGTCGACACGATCGTGGCGGGCGTGCAGTCGATCACCGCCACGACCGACCAGATGGTGGGTGTGGTGCACGCCACGCTGTCCAACCCGCTGATCAAGGTCGCCGGGTTCGCCGCCGGGGCCGCGCGGGCGTCGAAGAAGATGCGCGAGTGACGGAGGTCGTGTCGTGAAGCGAGCATTCTCCGTCGCCCTGGGGCTCGGCGCCGGCCTGCTGATCGGCGCCTACGTCGTCAAGCGCATGGACGAGGCCTCCCAGGCGGTCGCACCGGCCAACCTCGCCAACCAGGCGGGCCGCGCCGCCGGCTCCTTCGCCGAGCGGATGCGCGCCGCCGTCGAGGAGGGGCGCGTCGCCGCGGCCCAGCGCGAGGCCGAGCTGCGCGGCCAGTTCGACATCCCCAGCGTG
>SKLC01000267.1 GCA_007123425.1 Nitriliruptoraceae bacterium | reverse complement strand
GGGCGCCGGGCGGCTCGACGATGCGCCCGGCGTAGTGCCAGGCGAGCCCGCCCGCGGCGGCCAGCAGCGTGGCGGCCGTTCCCGCGCCGGCGGCCACGAGCGCTTGTCGTGAGCTCATCGTCACCAAGGCTAACGCCGGGGCGCGATGGAGCCCGCGGGCGGCGCCCAGTACCCTCCGCCCCCCCGTCGATCCGCCCGTCTGAGAGCCGCGAGGCACCCCATGCGCACCGAGACGTCCGAGCAGCTCTACGCCCGCGCGCGCGCCGTGATCCCCGGAGGGGTGAGCTCCCCCGTCCGCGCCTTCAGCGGGGTCGGGGGCAGCCCGCGCTTCATGGCCCGGGGCGAGGGCCCGCACATCTTCGACGCCGACGGCAACCGCTACGTCGACCTGGTGGGCTCATGGGGGCCGCTGATCCTCGGCCACGACCGCCCCGAGGTGCGGGAGGCCGCGCAGCGCGCGCTGTCGCTGGGCTCGACCTTCGGCGCCCCGGTGGAGGGCGAGGTCCGTCTCGCGGAGCTGATCGTCGACCGCGTCCCCTCGGTCGAGCGGGTGCGGCTGACCAACTCCGGCACCGAGTCGGCGATGACCGCGATCCGCCTGGCACGGGGCGCCACCGGCCGCAGCAAGATCCTGAAGTTCGTCGGCCACTACCACGGCCACAGCGATGCGCTGCTGGCGGCCGCGGGCTCCGGGGTGGCCACCCTCGGCCTGCCCGGCTCGCCGGGGGTGACCGACGGCGCGGTCGCCGACACCATCCTGGTGCCCTGGAACGACGCCGAGGCCGTGGCCGCCGCCGTCGCCGAGCACGGCGAGGACCTCGCGGCGATCATCTGCGAGCCCGTGGCGGCCAACATGAACCTCGTGCCGCCCCTGCCGGCGTCCGGGTCGCAGCCCGGCTTCCTGCAGCGGCTGCGCGACCACGCCGACGCCACCGGGGCGGTCCTCGTCTTCGACGAGGTGATCACCGGCTTCCGCATGGCGCGTGGCGGCGCCCAGGAGCACTACGGCGTCACGCCCGACCTCACCGTCATGGGCAAGGTGGTCGGCGGGGGCTTCCCGCTGGCGGCCGTGGGCGGCCGCGCCGAGGTGATGGACCAGCTCGCCCCGGTCGGCGGCGTCTACCAGGCCGGGACGCTGGCGGGCAATCCGGTGGCGGTGGCCGCGGGCGCTGCGACCCTCGAGCTGCTCACCGAGGATGCCTACCAGCGCCTGGGCGCCATCACCGAGCGCCTCGTGGACGACCTCGCCGGCGCACTGGCCGACGCGGGCCTGACCGCCGTGGTGCCCCGGGAGACGACCCTGGCCGGCGTGCTGTTCACCGATCGCGCGCCCGTGGACAAGGATGACGTCGACGCGGCCGACCATCAGCGCTACGGCCGCTTCTTCCACGCGATGCTCGAGCGCGGCGTCTACCTCGCTCCCGCCGGCTACGAGATCATGTTCACCTCGCTCGCCATGGACGAGGGCGTGCTGGCCCACGTCACCGAGGCGGCGGGCGCGGCGGCCCGGGAGGTCGCCCGTGGCTGAGCGCACCGGCGCGCGCGGCGCGGAGATCGGTCACCGTTCGTTTGTTCGGGTCAACCGCGCGTTGGTAGCCTCTCGACACCCCTCGCCGGTCGCTCGGGTGCTCGCAGGGCCCGCGCCGACTCGTGAGGCTGACGGCGCGCCGCGGTCGCCCGTTGGGTGGCATGGCGGCGCAGACAGCGCCGATCCCCGACGAGCCCCGCACGTACCCGGCTGGAGGAGAGGTTGACCGTGCTGGAGTGGTTCGGCGAGTTCTTCGCCACGCTGCCCGAGGCCCTGCATGCGCTGTGGCTCTTCGGGGATCCCGAGGGCCGTGGCCGCGGCTGGTTCGGCCTGGTCGTGCTCGGCCTGTGGGGCGTGCTGATGATCGGGGGGCCGCTGTGGCTCGCCAAGGTCACCTACGGCAAGCGGGAATGGTTCTCGGCCACCATGGGCGTGGTGGGTGCCAGCTCGATCCTGTGGTGGGTCTTCGGGATCATCCCCTCGGGCTGGATGTACTACGCCGAGGGCGAAATCGACCTCCTCGAGCATGCGGTCATCCCCTCGAGCGCGACCTGGGAGGTCCGCGAGGGCTACGTGATCGAGATCGCCACCGACCTGTACATGGTGATCGTCGACAGCGTCAGCGCCCTGATGATGATCGGGGGCATCGTGCTGTTCCTCTGGGCGGCCCTGCGCCTCCAGAAGCGCCTGCCCAAGCAGCTCGATGCCGACGAGACCAAGGCCGAGGCCGGCGGGTACCGCTAGCGCACGATCCCGGCGCCACGGCCTTCGTGGCGGCGGGCCAGACGACGAGACGCCGAAAGGAGGGACGACGTGGGCAAGACGGACCGCGGGGAGCACCCGCTCATGTTCGACGACTACGTCGTCCAGCAGGTCGACCCGCAGTGGCTGCAGGAGCGGGTCAAGCCCAAGCGTCACATCGGGCTGACCCCGGAGCTGTGCATCCTCTGCCGCGCCTGTGAGGACGTCTGTCCCTGGGAGTGCATCTACATGATGTCTCCCGACGTGATCGATGATTCGCCCGAGCCCGAGCTGATGACGCTGGCGTCGCAGTCGCACGCGGTGTTCATCATCGACGACAACGAGTGCACGCGCTGCGCCATCTGCGTGGAGCGCTGCCCGTCCGACGCCCTGTGGCTGGGGCGCGTGGACGGCAACTAGCGACCAGGCCCCCGGTACCACCGGCGACCACCGCCCGCCGGTGGTCGGTGACGAGACAGCGAGGACACGACAACGTGCCGAAGCCGCCGACCTTCAACGACGTCCGGACGTCGGTCCAGGACAACGTGATCTGGAAGTCGATCTTCCGGCCGGGCTCCATCTACCGGAAGGGCTACCGGGACACGTCCCGTGACCGCGCGCTCGCGGCCATGAACAACGTGCTCTACCACCTCCACCCGGTGAAGGTGAAGCGCCACGGGCTGAAGCTGACCTACACCTACTGCCTGGGGGGCCTGAGCTTCTTCCTGTTCGTGCTGCTGACCATCACGGGCATCTTCCTGATGTTCTTCTACACGCCCGCCGCCGGCGCCGGCGCGGAGCTGGCCTACCTCGACATGCGCGAGATCGAGGCCTCGGTGACCTTCGGGTCCCTGGTGCGCAACATGCACCGATGGGCGGCGCACCTGATGGTGTTCACCGTGTTCCTGCACATGGCCCGCGTCTTCTACCACGGGGCCTACAAGCCGCCCCGCGAGTTCAACTGGGTCGTGGGCGTGATCCTGCTGCTGCTGACCCTGCTGCTGAGCTTCACCGGCTACCTGCTGCCCTGGGACCAGCTGGCGCTGTGGGCCGTCACCGTCGGCACCGACATGATGGGCTTCACCCCCGTCTTCGGCGACCAGGTGCAGTTCGTCCTGCTGGGCGGGGTCGAGATCGGGCCCAGCACCCTGCTGCGGTGGTACGTGCTCCACGTGCTGTTCATTCCGTTCGTGACGGTCGTCTTCCTCGCGGTCCACTTCTGGCGGATCCGCAAGGACGGCGGCATCTCGGGCCCGCTGTGATCGCTGTGACGACGGGCACCAGCGACCCGCTGACGTGTGGGAGGGCCGGACATGGCCGATGAGGTCCAGATCGACCAGGAGGTCTACGACCGCCTGATCGGCGAGGGCAAGAGCGAGCGCATCGCCCGGGCCAAGGCCAAGGCGGCCGCGGTCCGCAAGTCCAAGATCGCCGAGGGCGCCTCGCTGGGCCCCAAGCCCGCCGAGGAGAACACCAAGGCGCTCGAGGAGTTCCGCTCCAAGGCCGGCGAGGGCGGCGGCGTGGCCACGGCCACCAAGACCGCCGACGCCGGCGCCGAGGGTGGCCGCCTCACGCCCGAGGAGCGCGCGGCGCGCGTCTCGGCCTCCCTGGGCAACGGCGGCGAGCCCGCGTCCATGGGCGTGCCCGCCGAGAGTGCGCACACGCACCGCCTGCTGGCCCTGGTGCCCCCGGCGGGCATCCAGCAGGTCCAGAGCAAGCAGATGGACAAGGTCTACACCTGGCCGCACCTGCTGCTGGTGGAGTTCGTCTCGCTGCTGGCGGTCGGCGCGCTGCTGCTGGTGATGTCGTTCTTCCTCGACGCCCCGCTGGGCACCCTGGCCAACGCCAACGAGGTGCCGGCCATCAACAAGGCGCCCTGGTACTTCATGGGCCTGCAGGAGCTGCTGGCCTACTTCCACCCGATGACCGCAGGGGTGACGATGCCCGGCGTGGCGCTGGTGCTGCTGATGGCCGCGCCCTACGTCGACAAGAACCCCTCCTCGCGCCCGGAGAACCGCAAGGTCGCCAACATGGCCTTCACGTTCTTCATGGTGTTCTGGACCATCCTGGTGATGATCGGCTCCTTCTTCCGCGGCCCCGGCTACGAGTGGGTCTGGCCGTGGGTGCAGGGCCTGGGCTTCCAGCTGTGATCGCTGCCTGACCACTCCCGCGACGACCGAACAAGGTTGGTGACGACACCATGTCCGACGAGCAGAGCACGCCCCGGCGGCTCCCGGCCATCAAGCCGGTGGAGCGCCGCACGTTCCTGCGCTACAGCCTGATCGGCTCCACGGCCGCGGGCTTGGGCTTCTTCGGCCTGGCCTCCCTGGGCTTCCTCTGGCCGCGGGTGGGCGAGGGCTTCGGCGCGGAGCTGGTCGTGGGCAACGCCGAGGAGCTCCTCGACGAGATCCGGACCGAGCGCGCCCCCGTGCACTTCCCCGAGGGTCGCCTCTACGTGATCGAGTGGGACCCCAGCGTCCCCGGTGCGCAGGACGCCTACGGCGCCGACCACGAGGCCATCCTCGACGACACCACGGGGCTGCAGGCGGTGTTCCAGCGCTGCGTGCACCTGGGCTGCACCGTGCCGTGGTGCCAGTCGTCGCAGTGGTTCGAGTGCCCCTGCCACGGGTCGCGCTACAACCGCTGGGCCGAGTACACCGACGGCCCGGCCTCCCGGGGCCTGGACCGCTTCCCGAGCCGCATCGACGACAACGGCGATCTCGTGGTCGACACCGCCGTGGTCCTGACCGGCCCCTCCCGTACCGGCAACGTCCTCCAGCAGTCGCCGGAGGGCCCCGCCTGCATCGACGCGTGACCCTCGGAGCCACCCGATGACGACAACCACCTTCCTCGCCGCGGCGGGGGGAGGGGCCGGCAACCTGCCGGTCATCATCCTCCTCGTCGCGCTCGCGGTGTTCGGCGTCGCCTACGTGATCGTGGGTCCCGGCCGTCGTCGGGGTCCCAAGCGCCACGGCGACATCCCGCTGTCCATGCGCCCGTACCACTCCGACGAGGAGCTCGAGACCACGGGCCTGGAGCGGGCGATGGCCTGGGGCGTGGCCCTGGCCGTGTTCTCCTCGATCTTCCTGCCGCTGTACTGGCTGATCGAGCCGCAGCGCCAGGACCAGCGTGTGGCCGAGCACTACGAGCAGGACGTCGAGCAGGGCCGGGTCGAGTATCAGAACGCCTGCGCGGCCTGCCACGGCACCAACCTCGAGGGCGGCTCGGCACCGCACCCCAACCCCGAGATCGAGGCGGCCTGGCCGGCGCCGCGCCTGGACAACATCGTGGCGCGCTACGAGGACTCCGAGATCGTCGAGGACGTGTTCGACTTCATCGTCGAGCAGACGCGCTACGGCCGTCCCGGCACGCCGATGCCGGCCTTCAGCGAGGCCGCCGGCGGGTCGCTCAACGACCAGCAGCTGTTCGCGATGGCGACCTACATCTTGTCGGTGCAGACCGGTGAGCTCCCCGAGGCCGAGGCGTTCGTGGGCGCATCCGGCGAGGACATCTTCCAGGCCAACTGCGCCACCTGCCACGCACGGGACGCCTCGGGCTACGTCGGCCCGCAGTTGCTCAACGTGTTCGAGCGCTACGACTGGGACCCCGACGACGAGGAGTCGCTCGATCACGCCCGCGCCGCGGTGGAGGACGCGATCCGAACCGGGCGGTTCGTCCCGGGCCAGGCGGACATGCCGCCCTTCGGCCAGACGCTGAGCGACGACGCCATCGAGCAGCTGGTGGACCACATCGAGGGCTTCCAGGTCACCGGCGGCCCGAGCCACGCGCAGCTGGGGCCCGACCCCAGCCCGGCCGACACCGAGGAGTGAGCACGTGATCGATCTGCTGCTGCCGTTGGTCGACGGGTCGCTGTTCCTCGCCGTCGAGGAGGCGATCCCGCCGGACCACCTCGCCTCGCGCCTCGCGGTGCCGCTGGGCTTTTTGTTCTTCTCCGGCTCGGTCTTCATGCTGCTGTGGTCCAACTACGGCGCCAAGAAGGGCGCGGCCATCTACGGCACGGCTTTCTTCGCCGTCGCCATGCTGCTGGGCTTCTTCTGGTGGCTCGGCGCGCCGGGCACCCCGCAGAACGCCGGCATCACGTTCCTGCCGGGCCAGGCGACCAACCACTACCAGCCCAACTGGTACGCGATGGAGCCCGGCTCCGAGCGGGCGGAGTTCTTCGACGTCACCCAGTCGCCCGAGCAGTTCCAGACCGTGCCCGAGTACCTCGGGATGGAGGACGTCGGCGAGGAGGAGCTCGAGGACGCCCCGCGGGCCAGCGAGCTCGCCTCCGACCTCGACGGCGCCGTGGACGAGATGGAGAGCCAGTTCCTGCCGATGGGCGAGGAGGACGTCGCCCTGATCGGTGCCGAGCGTCGCGCCGCCCTCGAGGAGGAGGTGGCCGAGGTCGAGCCCGAGGAGGCCGCCATGCGCGCCTCCCCGTTCTTCACCGCCGAGCCGGTCGACGACCCGCGGCTGGCGGAGGACCCCGAGACCGGCGCCCGGGTGGCAACCGCCGAGTTCCAGATCTACGCCAACTTCATGGACGAGGAGGAGATCCCCCTCGACCCGATCCCGGTGGGTGAGCCCGGTGACTGGTTCGCCTTCTACGACCCGGGTGGCGAGTGGATCCCCTCGGCGCTGTGGACCGGGATCTCGGCCGGCGGGTTCGTCCTGAGCCTCTTCTGGCTGGATGCGCTCGAGATGCGCGACAAGCGGCGCCTGGCCGAGGAGGTCGAGGAGCCCGAGGACCTCGCCGTCCCGATCGCGCAGTAGCGCGCCCGAACGCTGCCCCGCACCACCGCTCCCCGGAGCGCCCGTCGCTCCCGATTGGCGCTTCCGGGGGGTGACGGGCACCCTGACGCCTCGTCCCTTCCCGTCGCGAGGTTCGCCGTGGTCCGTCTGCTCGCCGTGGCCGGCGCCGTGGCCGTGCTGGGCGTCGCGGGTGCCCTGTTCCTCGGTGGCGACGACGGCGAGGACTGCGACCTGCCGGGCGTGCGCCCCGGCCTGTGCCCGATCGCGGTCGAGGACCGCATCGAGGCGCCCGATGACGCGCTGCGCGTGGTCGGGGACGACCGTGAGCGCTCGCTCGCCGACCTGCGCGGCGACGTGGTGGTGCTCAACTTCTGGGCGTCGTGGTGCGGGCCCTGCCGCACCGAGCAGCCGGACCTCAACGAGGCCCACGAGGTGCTCGACGAGCAGGGGGCGACCTTCCTCGGCGTCAACATCGAGGACACCGAGCCCAACGCGCAGGCCCACCAGCGGGAGTTCGAGATCCCCTACGAGTCGCTGTTCGACCAGCGCAACCGCTACGCGGCGCGGTTCCGCGGCGTGGGCCCCAACACGATCCCCACGACCCTGTTCATCGACCCCGACGGGCGGGTGGCGGCGCGGATGTTCGGCTCGCCCCGCGGGCCCACGGAGGTGATCGCCCTGGTCGAGCATCTGCTGGGTGAGCAGGAGCGGCGGGCGGCCAGCGGCGCGGGGGCCGGTGCCGAGCAGGCCGAGGCGCCGCCGGACCGCGGAGCGCGCCGATGATGCTCGCGGACACGATCCAGACCCTGGTGTTCGACGCCAACGTCCTGGTGGCGGCCGCGATCGCCTTCGCCGCCGGCCTGGTCTCCTTCGCCTCCCCCTGCGTCATCCCGCTGGTGCCCGGCTACCTCTCCTACATGACGGGGCTGTCCGGCGAGGAGCTCTCGGCGCCCACCATGCGGGCCCGTGGCCGGCTGCTGGCCGGCTCGCTGCTGTTCGTGCTGGGCTTCGCCATCCCGATCATGATGCTGGGCGTGGCGATGGGCGCGCTCAACACCCTGGCGACCTCGCGCACCGCGCAGATCGTGATGGGGCTGATCGTGCTGACCCTCGGCGGCCTGATGGCCACGGGGCGGCTGATGCGCGAGGTCCGCGT
>SKLC01000153.1 GCA_007123425.1 Nitriliruptoraceae bacterium | reverse complement strand
GCGATCGAGCTCAGCATCACGTAGCGCCGCACGCCGTGCTGCTGGCAGGCGTCGATGGTGCGCGCCGCGCCGTAGAGGTCCACCAGCAGCGTCTTGTCGGGTCCGGTCGACGACCCGGACCCCGCGCAGAAGGCCACGGCGTCGACGCCCTCGATGGCATGGTCGATGTCGCCCTCGAGGTCACCGAGCACCGCCTCGGCACCCCGGTCACGAAGGTCTGCGAGCTGCTCCTCGCGGCGGGCCATCGCCCGGACCTCGTGCCCTCGTGCGATCAGCTGCTCGAGCAGGTGGCTGCCCGTCCCCCCGGTCGCTCCGATCACCAGCACCTTCATCGCTTGCTCCTCGTCCGCCACGGCTGCGGCTGCAGAGTTCGTTGCAGCACGCTATCGCCGGCCCGCCTGCGCGTCCGTGGCCATCGGACGGCCGACCGTCATGCGTGGAGGACGCCGCGACGGCTGCCGACCCCCGCCCCCGACACCCCCGACCGCGAGCACGATCGGCTGCCCGAGACCGGCATCCGCGACATCGTCGGATGCCGGCCCGGCCGTGGTGGTGTCGTCCTCGCGGTCGGGCTCCCGTGGCCGGGCACCCGGGGCGTCGGAGTCGCGGTCACACCGGCGCGCCCGACGGGGCTGATCAGCCGTCCGCGGTTGGCGCGCGGACATCGGGAGCCACATGGGCGGCGGGCACGCGGGGTCGGCGAAGTAGCATGCCGACGCAGCCGTGCCCGCGTGCACCGGCCCCCGTACCACACGCGCCCGTAGCTCAGTCAGGAGAGAGCAGCGGACTTCTATTCCGCCGGTCGCAGGTTCGAATCCTGCCGGGCGCACCAGCACATCCGGACACCACGACACACGTCCTCGCTCCAGGGGCCGGAAGGCCGTGCGAGTGACGAGCGCTACGTCGCGTCACGGATCGCTTCGACCAGCTCCTGCTTCTTCATGCCCGTCCTGCCCTCGATGCCGAGCTCGCGCGCACGGTTGCGCAGTTGGGCCACCGTGCGATCCTCGAGCGCGCCCGTCCCGGTGTCTCCCGTGCTGCCAGCGTCATCGGTCGGTGCCGGGGCGTCGTCGTCCTCGTGCGCGGTGGTCTTGGCGCCCCGGGTGGCGACGCCCTTCGCCTTGCCGAACAGCGCCTTGGCCCGACCGCCAGTCGCCTCCGCGGCAGCGCCAGTGCGCTCAGCGGCTTCCCGCCCGGCAGCGTCGGTCCGCTCGGCGACCTCCTCCGCTCCGTCCCGGGTGGCGGTGGCGGCTCCCTGGGCGTGCTCCGCAGCGGCCTTCGTGTGCTCCCCGACGTTGCTGGTCGCCTGCTCGCCAGCTACCTGCAGGCGCAGACCATGCCCCCGGGCGGCCAGCACGAGATAGGTCACCTTCGGGTTCGTCCCGAGGTTGCTGACCTTCGATGCGACTTCGACAGGAGTGTGCAGGAGCCGCTGGGGAAGGGAGGAGGCCTCGACGTCACGAGCCGTCTTGAACAGCAGGTCCCCCAGGCCGATCGCGGCGTACGGGGCTTCCCGGATGGCGGCCCGTACGGCGAGGTCGCGAGCCTCGTTCTCGACGTGCTCGACTGCCTCATTGACCTGAGACTCAGCGGCCTGCGCTGAGCTCTTCGCGGCGTCGGTGGCCTCTCTCGCGGTCTGCGTGGTCTTGGTGTCCTTCTTGGCCATTCGACCTCTCCCTGGTGTCAGTGCCACGTCGGGGGCTGGGTGTGGTGGGTGCACTGCCGCTCGTCGACGGGTCGTGCGGTCCGGTCGTGCCCGCACGACTCGGCGCGAGGTCGCGCTCAGACGCCGCCACTGAGGTCAGGGTCCGCCTCCGACGCCTCGACCCACCAGCGGTCATCCGTCCAGGCTGGCCACGGGCCCAATGACCCCGTCCGCGGGTCAAGCACCCAACCCGGTGCCGCAGCAGGGGCCGCCGGCCGGCGAGCCCGACTGTGCGCGGCGCACCCGGCGTTGCGAAGGGGCGACGGCGACCCGGCCGTTGCCGCGGGCGTCACGAGGTGGGGGCGACCGCCCGGTCGCGGCGTGCCTGGTCGCGCACGGCACCCGCGACGACATCGGTCACCCGCTCGTTGAACACCGAGGGGATGATGTAGGTCGCCCGCAGCTCGTCGGGGGCCACGACGTCCGCCAGCGCACGGGCGGCCGCGACCTTCATGTCGTCGGTGATCGCCGTGGCGCGGGCATCGAGGGCACCGCGGAAGACCCCCGGGAACGCGAGCACGTTGTTGATCTGGTTCGGCTGGTCGGAGCGCCCGGTGGCCACTACCGCCGCGTGCTCCCGGGCCAGCACCGGGTCGATCTCGGGGTCGGGATTGGCCAGCGCGAACACGATCGGGCCCGACCGCATCGTCGCGATGTCCTCGGGCGCGAGCAGGTCCGGCCGCGAGACCCCGATGAAGACGTCCGAGCCGGCCACGGCCTCGCGCAGGCCACCGCGCCGACCGGCGCGGTTGGTGCGCTCCGCAAGCCAGCGGTGCACGTGGTCGAGGTCGTCCATCTCCGAGGCGAGGATCCCCGGCCGGTCGACCGCCACGACGTCGCCGACGCCCTCGCGCAGCAGCAGGCGGGCGATGGCGTTGCCGGCCGACCCGATCCCGCAGACGGTGACCGTGATGTCCTCGAGCCTCTTGTCGACGAGCCGCAGGGCGTTGTGCAGCGCGGCGAGCGCGACGATCGCCGTGCCGTGCTGGTCGTCGTGGAAGACCGGGATGTCGAGCCGCTCCCGCAGGCGGTCCTCGATCTCGAAGCACCGGGGCGCGGAGATGTCCTCGAGGTTGATGCCGCCGTAGGCCGGCGCCAGGAGCTCGACCGTGCGCACGATCTCGTCGACGTCGGTGGTGTCGAGGCAGACCGGCCAGGCGTCGACGCCGGCGAACTGCTTGAACAGCGCCGCCTTGCCCTCCATCACGGGCAGCGCGGCGGCCGGGCCGATGTCACCCAGGCCCAGCACCGCCGTGCCGTCGGTGACGATCGCGACCGTGTTGCCCTTGATCGTCAGCCGGCGGGCGTCCTCGGGCTCGGCCGCGATCGCCTGGCACACCCGGGCGACGCCGGGGGTGTAGGCCATGGAGAGGTCGTCGCGGGTCTTGAGCGGCACGGTCGGGCGCACCTCGAGCTTGCCGCGCAGATGGAGCAGGAACGTGCGGTCGGAGACGCGGTGGACGTGGACGCCGTCGAGGCGCTCGACGGCCTTCGCGATCGCCTCGGCGTGGTCGGATCCGGCCGCGTTGACGGTGATGTCCACCGTCACCGGGTCCTGGGTGGTGTCCACGAAGTCCATCGCGGCGACGGCGCCGTCGGCATCCCCGATCGTGGTGGTGACCCGGCCGATCGCACGGGCGTCCTCGGCGGCCAGCTGCAGCCGCAGGGTGATCGAGTACGAGGCGTTGGGCGACGGCATCGGCGGGGTCCTGTCGGGATCGACGCAGGCGTCAACGTAGCGGCCGCATCTGGCCGCCCTGCCGGGCCGGGCGGCACTCGGCCCGAGGCGTCAGGCCGAGGGGTCGGCGATGCGCACGTCGACCGGCGTGGCCGCCTCGACGGTGCGGCTGACCGTGCAGGTGCGCTCGTGGGAGGTGCGTACGGCGCGGGGCAGTAGGTCGCGCGCCTTGTCGCCGGCCTCGCCCTCCGGGAAGGCCACTCGGAAGGTCATGGTGACGTCGCGCAGGATGCTGCCCGCCTCGTCGCGGGTCTTGTCCGCCTCCACGGCGACCTCGAACTCCTCGAACTCGCTGCGCCGGCCGGTGACCGTGTCGACGTCGACGGCCGAGCAGCCGCCGATCGCGGCCAGCAGCAGCTCCACGGGCGAGAAGCCCCCGTCGTGGTGGCTGCCGAAGGTGAGCTGGGCGCCCTCCGGGTTGGTCGCCCGGTACACGCCGGTCTCGAGGCGCTCGAGGGTCACGCGCTTGTGCTCGTCCTGGGCCATCGCTCGTCCTTGGTGTCGGGTCGCGGCATGGCGGGTGACCCTACTTCGTGGGCCTCAGCCGACCTCGGCGACCACGGGGCGGCGCAGGATCGCGAGCACCTCGTCGTGCTCGTCGACGTCGACCCGGTGGTCGAGGTCGGTGACGGTCTCCCCGCCCACGCGGAACCAGAGCATCCCCCGGGCCACGGCCTCGCGGGCCGCGGCCACCAGCGGCTCGGCGTCGAGCGGTCGGGGGCGCCGCATCCGGTGGCCGTCGCGGTGGCGCACGGAATCGGCGGGCTGCACCAGGCAGGCGAACACCTCGCCGGGCGCCGTGTTGTAGCGGGCGACGTCGGCCCGGATCCGCTCGGCCAGCAGCTCGCCGAGCGCGAGCTCGGCGGGCAGCCCGGTCACCCGGGCGCCCCCGAGCTCGACCCCCGCATGACTGAGGTCGCGCATCTCGAGCTCGCCCACGGCCACGGCCCCTTCTCCGGTGTCATGCGCCAGGGTGCCGCGGTGCGTGCCGTTCCCGCCACACGTCAGCGGGTCCGGAAGTCGGCGCCATCGCGCTCCAGCGCCCGCAGACGGCCGCGGAAGTCGTCCTTGTCCACATAGCAGCCCTGCAGGTGGCGGTGCCCCGAGGAGGGGTCGAAGGCCCCGCGGGCGTGCAGGACCCGCTGGTTGTCGAACACCTGGCAGTCGCCGGGCGCCATGCGGAACCGGTACTCGAGGTCGGGGTCCCGCACGATCCGGCCGAAGGCGCGCAGGGCGTCGTAGTAGCGCACGAGCAGGTCGGGCTCGAGATCCAGCGGCGCCAGGATCGCGGTGTTGAACCGAATCTCCAGGAGGCGGCCGCGGTCGTCGGTGCCGATCACCGGGAAGCGGTTGGCGATGTCGGTGGTCTCGTCCTGGAACCGCCACGGGACCCACACCGTGCGCAGCAGCTCGTAGGCCTCGGGGTCCTGCTGCTCGAGGCGGCGCGCGGCCTCGAAGCCGTCGACCAGGATGCTCTCACCGCCCTCGGCGGAGTTCTCCAGGCAGTGCAGCAGCTGCAGGTTGACCGCGCTGTGGCGGTTGGGGATGTCGGTGTGGGCGTAGAGGCGGTGCGCGGTGTAGGCGAGGTTCTCCGGGTCGGGCTTGGAGACGACCTCGAAGGTGTGCCCGAAGTTGGTCTCCTGGACGAAGGCGACGCGCTCGGCGAGGCCCACGACCGCCTTGGCGTCGGTGGGCACGTCGCGCACCAGCGCGAAGCCGTAGTCCCGGATCAGCCGCAGCCAGCGGAGCAGATGCGCGTCGTCGGCGAGCTCCTCGTGGGCGATCTCGGGTGGCTGCTCGGCGATGGCGGCGTCCCACGGCACCCCGGTGGCCTCGGTGGGCTCGGGGGCGGTCCGCCCGGGAGCGTGAGCGGCGAGCCACGACGCGGAGAGGACGGTTCGGTGCCCGTCGGGCCAGTCGACCACGAGCCCGTCGTCGACGGCGACCCGCGCCGGCACGAGCCCCTCGGGCAGCGTCACCGTGTCGAGCCGGCGCTCCCAGGCGTCGGGGTCGCGGCACTCGGCGCAGACGCAGTTGTCGCGCAACCACACGTGCGGGAGCTCGTCGCTGCGCCCGTCGGGCCAGGTGAGCACCACCCGGTCGTCGTGCGCGCGCGCCGTGGCGTCCATGCTGCCTCCTGCTCGTTCGTGCCGTAGAGTGGGACGGTCCGTATAGTGGTACCACCCAGCGTAGGCACGAGGTCGCCCATGCCGCCAACCGAGTCGGCCACCTCCTCTATCGCACGCGCCTTCGCGGTCCTGCGGGCCGTGGCCGGCGCCGGGGCGAGCCTCGGGGTCTCCGAGATCGCGCGCCGCACCGGTCTGCCCAAGAGCACGGTCGCCCGCCTGGTGCGCACGCTCGAGGAGCAGGAGGCACTCGAGCGCGTCGCCGGCGACGGCCGCTATCGGGTCGGCGCCGGCCTGACGCGGCTGACCGCCGGCCGCGCGGTGCCGGGGCAGGTCCGCGACGTCGCCCGCCCGGCGCTGCGCGAGCTGGTCGACGAGCTCGAGGAGGATGCGGGCCTGGCCGTGCCCGACGGCCGCCGCATGCTGTTCGTCGACCAGGTGTCGGTCGAGACGCCGGTGAAGGTGCCGGACTGGTCCGGGCAGCGGCTGCCCTACCACGCCGCCGCCGCGGGCTACGTCCTGCTCGCCGACATGCCGGGCCACGTGGTCGAGGACCTGCTCGCCGAGGGCCTCGAGCCGTGGACCTCACGCACGACCACCGACGAGGCGCTCGTGCGGCGTCGCATCGAGGACGCCCGGCGCCGCGGGCTGGCCTGGCTCCACGACGAGTGGGCCCGTGGCATCAACGGGATCGCCGTGCCGGTCCGGGAGCGCGGCGGCGACACGGTGGCGGCGATCAACCTCTACGGCCCCAGCTACCGCTTCCCCGGAGCCCGGGCCGAGCAGGACATCGAGCGGCGCGTGGTGGCCACCGCCCGTGCGATCGGCGACGCGCTCACCACCGAGCCGCCACCCGGCTGAGCGGCGCGGTCACAGCTCACGTCGCTCCAGGCGTCGCATCGCCAGCGCCAGCAGGCCTACGGTGCCCACCACCGCCATCAGCGCGGCCCGCAGGAAGTCGCCGGCCGGGGCGCCCTCGACCAGCGCGATCACCGCGGTCAGCAGCTCGCTGGGGACCCACGGCCGGATGGCCTCGATCATGGCGAGCGTCGGCAGCAGGATGAGCGCCCCCAGCGCGGCGAACACCACTCCCACCTGTGTGCGCACCAGCGAGGCCATGAGCGCCACCACCGCGACCGCGAAGGCGAGGTAGAGCGCCCCGTAGAGGGTGCCCACGATCACCTCGACGGCGGGAAGGGAGCCGATGAGCACCGTGGTGAGCACGACCGTGACCACCGTGCCCGCCACCAGCGCGAGCACCGCGCCCACCGTGCTCACCACGTAGGGGGCGATCACGAGCCGACCGGGACGTGCCATCCGGGTGCGCAGGAACGCGGCCCGCTCCGGGTGGGCATCGAAGGCCAGGGCGGCCGCGGCCACCACCACGACCGCGAGCAGGCCCAACTGCGAGGTGTTGGACACGAACTGGATGATCCCGTCGACCGGCCGCGGATCCGGGGCGGTGATGGTCATCTCCCCGCCCATCTGCTCGAGCAGCTCGTTCAGGTAGCGGGCGCTCGCGGCGCCCACGACCCCGAACAGCAGGTACACGCCGAACAGGATCATCCAGCGGTAGGTGCGCAGCAGGCGCAGCACCTCCAGCCGCCACAGGCTCATCTCCGGTCCCGGGGGGCCCGCCGGCGTCGGCGTCGGTGTCGGCGCGGTGGGCGCGCTCATGAGGTCAGCTCCAGGAACGCCGTCTCCAGGTCGGTGGCGGGATAGAACGAGACCATCGCGACGTCGTGGGCGGCCAGGAGCCCGGGGAGGTCGTGCTCGACCCGCGCCGCATCCCGGACCACCATCCGCAACCGGCCGGGGGCCTGCTCGACGACCTCCTCCACCCACTCCTGCCGGCGCAGCTCGGCGAGCAGCCCGGACACCTCGCCCCGGACCTGGAGGGCGTAGGCGCTGGAGGTGCGGGCCAGCAGATCGGCCAGCGGGCCCTGGTAGCGCAGGCGCCCGTGGTCGATCACGCCCACGACGTCGCAGACCTGCTGGACGTCGGACAGGATGTGGGTCGACAGCAGCACGGTCTTGGTGTGGGCGAGTCGCCCCACGAGATCGAGCACCTCGCGGCGGCCGGCCGGATCCAGCGCCGAGGACGGCTCGTCGAGGATCAGCACCTCGGGGTCGCCCACCAACGCGCCGGCGAGCCCGAGCCGCTGCAGCATCCCCCGTGAGAACCCGCCCACGCGGCGGTCGAGCGCATCACCGAGCCCCGCGTCGACCAGCACCTCGTCGACGCGGGCCCTCGGGGCGTGCGGTGCGGTCAGCGTGCGGGCGAGATCGATCACCTCGCGTGCGGTCAGCCACGGCTCGAACTGAGGCGTGTCGACCAGCACCCCCAGGGACCGTCGCGGCACCGCGATCTCCATGCTCCCCGACGTGTGGCTGCGCAGGCCGGCCAGGATGGACAGCATCGTGGTCTTGCCGGCGCCGTTGGGCCCGATGAGCCCGTAGATCACCCCGCGGGGCACCTCGAGGTCGACGTCGAGGAGCGCGTCGGCCTCGCCGTAGCGCTTGCCCAGCCCCCGCGTGGCGACCACCGGCGGGCCCCCGGCCGAGGGCGCGGCACCACCGGTGGCGGCGGGGAGGTCCGCCGCGGTGGCGCGAGCGGTCGGGACGGCG
>SKLC01000329.1 GCA_007123425.1 Nitriliruptoraceae bacterium | reverse complement strand
TCGGAGAGGCCCGCGAAGCGGTGCACGACCCCGGTGTAGCGGCGATGCGCCGGCGCCGTGGGAGCGTCCGAGAGCCCCCGGAGCTGGTCGCGCCAGGCCGCAGCGTCGTGGGGCCGGACGCCACAGAGCCGCCCGACGCCGTCGTCGTCGAGGTCGTCGGCGGCCGCTCGCAGCGCGGCGAGGACCTCGGTGCGGGCCGTGGCCAGCGGGTGGTCGTGCAGCGCCGCGGAGTCGCCGTAGGGCTTGCCGCCGCCCCCTTCGGACTTCGCCTTCGACGAGGGCAGGAGCACCAGCGGTCGGGACATCGCACAACGGCTCTCAGTCGGGAGTCGCTGCCACGCTAGGCCAGCGGCCGGCCCGCACGGGCATCAGCCCGCCGCGGGCGCCAGCGCCTCCAGCACCGTCCAGTCCGGGCGGCCGCGTCCGGCGGGCGGCACCGGCTGGATGCACACGTGGGTCGCACCGGCGTCGTAGTGCGCCTGGATCCGCTCCCGCAGTGCCTCCTCGTCGCCCCAGGCGACCACCGCGTCGACGAAGGCGTGGTCGCGGTGCTCGATCTGCTCCTCGGTGAATCCGAGCCGCTTCCAGTTGTTGCGGTAGTTCGGCAGCGCCGCATAGCGCTCGATCTGCGCGTTGGCGGCCTCGCGGGCCTCCTCGGGGTCGGTGGAGAGCACCACCTTCTGCTCGACGCACAGCAGCCGGTCCGCGCCGAGGATCTCGCGGGCACGGTGGGTGTGCTCCGGGGTGGTGAAGTAGGGATGGGCGCCGTCGCCGAGGTCGCGTGCCAGCTCCAGCATGCGCGGGCCGAGCGCGCCCAGCAGCCGCGGCGGCGCCTCGACCTCCGGGCCGCGGTAGGGCGAGGCGTCCATCGCCTCGAGGTAGGTGCGCATCTGCTCGAGCGGGCGCGAGTAGTCGAGCTTGCGCAGGCCCTCGACCAGGGGCGCATGGCTGACCCCGAGCCCGAGGACCATGCGGCCGTCGGTCTGCTCCGCCAGGGTGTGGGCGGCCTGCTTCATGGGGCCCGGGTGGCGGTGGAAGATGTTGGCGATCCCGGTGGCCAGCACCAGCTCCCGCGTGTGGTGCGCCAGGTGGGCGAGGTGGGCGAAGGGGTCGCGGCCCACGGTCTCGGGCAGCCAGAGCATCGAGTAGCCGAGCTCCTCGATGCGGGCGGCGGCCTCGGCGGCCTCGGAGGCATCCAGATGGTCGGTGAACTGCCACACGCCGGGGCGCCGGAGCTGATCGGCATCGGGTCGCATCTCGTCTCCTTCGTCGCGGGGCCGCGGGCGGCTCGGGTCGGGACACACCGTAGGCCCCGCCGACGGCGGGGCCTACGGTGACCGCGTCACGGGGGCGCCAGCACGCTCAGCGCAGGATCGCCTTGACCTCGAAGAACTCCTCGAGGCCGAACTTGCCGGCCTCGCGACCGTGGCCGGACTGCTTGTAGCCACCGAACGGCGCCATCGGGTTGAAGCTGCCGCCGTTGACCTCGATCTGGCCGGTCCGGATGCGCCGGGCGACGCCCATCGCGCGGTCGTCGTCGCCCGACCAGACGGCTCCGGAGAGCCCGTACTGGGAGTCGTTGGCGATCTCGACCGCATGATCGTCGTCACGGTAGGGGATGATCGACAGCACCGGGCCGAAGATCTCCTCCTGGGCGATCGTCATGTCGTTGGAGACGTTGGTGAACACCGTCGGCTGCACGAAGTAGCCCTTGTCGAGCCCCTCGGGCGCCTCGCTGCCGCCCGTCACCAGGGTCGCGCCCTCGGCCACGCCCTTGTCGATGTAGTTGCGCACGCGGTCGCGCTGGGCCGCCGACACCAGCGGCCCCAGCGTCGTGCCCTCGGCCATGGGGTCGCCCACGACCTGCGCCTGGGCGTTGGTGAGCGCGATGTCGGTGGCCTCGTCGAGACGGCTCTCGGGCACCAGCATGCGGGTCTGGGCGATGCAGGTCTGGCTGGAGTTGAGGTAGCAGTTGAACACGCCGGCGCCCACCGCCTGCTCAAGGTCGGCGTCGTCGAGGATGATGTTGGCCGACTTGCCCCCGAGCTCGAGGGCGATGCGCTTGACCTGGCGCGCCGCGACCTCGCCGAGGCGCTTGCCGGTGCCCGTCGAGCCGGTGAAGGTGATCATGTCCACCAGCGAGTGCTCGGCCAGGGCCTGGCCCACGACCGGGCCGGTGCCGGTGACCAGGTTGACCACGCCGGCCGGCAGGCCGAGCTCCTCGATGACCTCGAAGAGCAGGAACGCGTTGAGGGGCACGACCTCGCTGGGCTTGAGCACCACGGTGTTGCCGGCGGTCAGGGCGGGCGCGATCTTCAGCGCGATCTGGTGCAGGGGGTAGTTCCAGGGCGTGATCGCCGCGACGACACCGCGCGGCTCGCGGACGACCAGCGCGTTGCCGATCTCCTCCTCGAGGGCGACCTGGCTGAGCACATCGGGCATCGAGCCGAAGGTGAGCTGCGGCAGGCCGGCCTGGATCATGTTCGACCAGTTGATGGGCATGCCGAGCTCGCCGGTGACCAGCTCTGCGAGCTCGGTCTGGCGAGCCGCCAGGCCCTCGGCGATCTTGGCGACGTAGGCGGCGCGCTCCTCGGCGGGGACCTGCGACCACTCGTCCAGTGCGCCCGCGGCGGCCTTCACCGCCCGGTCGACGTCCTGGGCGTCCCCCTCGGGGATGTGGCCCATGACGTCCTCGGTGGTGGGGTTCTCGACCGGCATGGTCTGCGACCCCGACGGCGACGTCCATGCGCCGTCGATGAACAGCTCGTCTCGCTCCGTGTTCACGTGCTCTCCTTCATCGAATGGTGCGTGAGGTCCACGGTCGTGCTCCGGATGCGCCAGGACACGTGCCGGTGGCGGTGCTCGAACGCACCGCTGCCCACGGCGGCGCCGCGGTAGGCAGTCGTCGGTCCCTCACGCTGCTCCCCGTCATCCCTCTCCTGGTGTCGGGACGGGTGCGCTCCTCCCGTCCCGTCCATGGTGACGACGCGGGACCACTCTAACGCAGGCGGGGCCCCGAGTCCCGAGCGGTATCCGAGTGCGCCGTGCCGCCGCGGGCGCGACCACGTCGGGGCCCGCCGCATGGCGGGCCCCGACGTGGGGAGCGCGCGGGCTGGTGTCGCCGTCGGCGGGGCGACCCGCACACGCGCCCGGGTCAGCCGGCGCGCACGGCCAGCTCCGAGCGGACGTCGGTCACGCCCTCGACCTCGGCGACCTCGGCGAGCAGCTCGCGCTCGCTCTCGCTGGTGGGCACGGTGCCCTTGAGCGCGACCTTGCCCGGACCGTCGACGCGCACGATGACGTCGGCGACGTCGTCGCGGCCGCCCAGGGCATGGCTGCGGATCCGCTGCTCGAGCAGCTTGGGGTCGTCGGGCACGTCCTCGGGCAGCGCGTCCTTGGCCGATTCGATCGCGGCGCCCTTCGCGCGGTCCGCGGCCATCTTGGCCTGGTTGGTCGCCTCCTCGGCCAGCTCGCGGCCGCGGGCGCTGACCTGCTCGGTGAGCTGGTCGCGACGGTGACGCCCCCGGTCGGGATCGGCCAGGTAGGCCGCGCCGCCGCCCAGGGCCAGGCCCACGCCGACCCAGAACAGGCGCCGCGGCCAGCTGCTGCGCCGCTTGGCGGCCGCGAGGTCCCGGAAGCCGGCGGCCTGGCCGGCGTCGATGTCGTCGAGGCGCTCGCCGACGGCCTCCAGGTGGTCGCCGAGGGCATCGACGCGGCCCGTGAGGGCGCGCAGCTCGCGGAACACCGACTCGCCGTCGGCCTTCATCGCGGCGCCGGCGCGGTCGCGCAGCTCGTCGACGGTGCTGCCGAAGCGCTCCGGAAGGTGGCTGAGGTCCACGTGCAGGCTCCTTGTCGTTGGCTTCCCCACAGGATGGCGCATCGGCGGTCGACGAGCAGGGACGGACGGACGGGACACGACCTAGGGTGACCCACGCGCCGACGGCGACGGGAGCACGCGATGAAGCAGGTGCGGATGGGAGCGACGGGGCTGCGGGTCTCCGAGATCTGCCTGGGCATGATGTCCTACGGCGACCCGGGCTGGCGCGACTGGGTCCTCGACGAGCGGGCGGCCGAGCCCTTCGTCCGCGCTGCGGCCGACGCGGGCATCACGTTCTTCGACACCGCGGACGTCTACTCCGCGGGTGTGAGCGAGGAGCTCACCGGCAGACTGCTGAAGAAGGTCTTCCCCCGCCGGGAGGACTACGTGCTGGCCACCAAGGTGCGGGGACCGATGGGGCAGGGGCCCAACGACTCCGGGCTGTCGCGCGCCCACATCCTCGATGGGGTCGATGCCTCTCTGCGGCGCCTGCAGGTCGATCACATCGACCTGTATCAGATCCACCGCTGGGACTATGGCGTGCCGATCGAGGAGACGATGGGCGCCCTGCACGACTGCGTGCGGGCAGGCAAGGTGCGCTATCTCGGCGCCTCGAGCATGTACGCCTGGCAGCTCGCCAAGGCCCAGCGCGTGGCGGCGCTGGAGGGCTGGACCGAGTTCGTCGCCATGCAGCCGCACTACAACCTCCTCTACCGCGAGGAGGAGCGCGAGATGCTGCCGCAGTGCCGTGACATGGGCATGGGCGTCATCCCGTGGAGCCCGCTCGCGCGGGGCCGGCTCGCCCGGCCCCCCGAGCAGGCCGCCTCGACCCGGCGTGGCAGCCAGGACGGCTTCAGCGAAGTGCTCTATGACGAGGCGGAGTCGGCCATCGTCGAGACGGTCGGCGAGATCGCCGCTGCCCACGGGGTCGGCCGGGCCCAGGTGGCGCTCGCGTGGCTGCTGCAGCAGCAGGCCGTGACCGCCCCCATCGTGGGAGCGACCAAGCTGTCCCACCTCGACGAGGCCGTGGCGGCCACCGAGCTCACGCTGGACGACGAGGAGGTCGAGCGGCTCGAGGCGCCGTACCGCCCGCGTCCCGTCCTCGGCCACAGCTGAGTTCGGCGGCGGTCAGGCCTCCACGCAGGCGGGCCCCTCGGGGGACTGCTGGAGGACGTTGCCGGTCCGTGAGGGACCGGTGAGCAGCACCGCCGTGTCCACGACGAGCTCGCCCTCGTCGTCGATCCGGCTCGGGAAGCGGTCCATGCCACGGGGTGCGGGCCCGTCGGTGTACTCGCCCCAGCGGTTGTAGCGCGAGCCGTGGCAGGGGCACTCGAACCATTGCGACGACTGGCACCACGGCACGGTGCAGCCCAGGTGCGGGCAGCGCTGGAAGATCGCCATCAGCCCGTGGGTCTCGTCGAGGACCACGTGGTCGGTGCCGTACTGCTCCTCTGCGCCCGCGACGCTGGGGTCCCAGGCCACCACGTACAGCCGGCCCTCGGGGAAGTGGAACGGCGCCTGCTCGCTCTGGATCTCGTCCAGCAGCTCCTCGGCGCCGCCGACCACCAGCTCGGCGCCGAAGCCCTCGCCCATGCGCGGCCACAGGAAGCCCAGGGAGGCGAGGCCGAAGAAGCCCAGGCCAGCCGCGGTGGAGCCGATCAGGCTGTAGCGCAGGAACGTGCGGCGCTCGACCGGCGTCACCCTCGAGAACGGTCCCGTCGTACCCGGCGTGCCGGGCATCGTCGCTCACCAACCTCCGGCGTGCCTCGTCGACTCGTGGGGCCGCGCGTGGGCGACCACCACCTCATGCCTCCATGCTACGGGTCCCCGATGCCGGCGCAAGGGGCCGCTGGGACGCGGTCGGGTGCGACGGGCCGCCCGGAGCCGGCGCGCCACAGCACACGCGGGCGCGCCGTCGCGGCCGGTCAGCGGGAGGTGTCCCGGCCCGGCGCGAGCTCGAAGTGCATCGCGTCGGGCACGTCCCAGTCCCCACCCCACAGGAAGCCGTGCTCGCTCATGACTTCGACGAGCACGTCGGGCTGGTCGGGCGGCGCACCGTAGGGGTTGGCTCGGGCGTTGAAGTCGATCGAGACCCCCCAGGCGTGGCTGGAGGGCGGGCCCGAGCTGCCCGAGGTGCGCGGGACCCAGCAGCCCGCGTAGTCCTCGATCACGTGCTCGGCGCCCCGCTCGATGAGCTCCTGCATCGCGGCCCGCAGCGGCTCGATCAGCTCCCGGTGGCATTCGACCCTGCCGAGGATCGGCACCGACTCGGCGGTGATGTGCTCGTCGACCCAGCTCTGGCCGGCCCGGATGTCCCGGCCCGGCAGGTCGCGCATCGCGAACTCGCCGAAGTGCGCCTTGCGCTCCACCGTGGGGAGCACGCTGTGGGCATGCCGCAGGACCGGGTCGTCACCGTGGGGGACCAGGCGGGGCTCTCGCTCCCCGGCTCCGAGCTCGGTGAGGGCGTCGCGGACCTCCGGCGTGTCGGGTCGGGCCAGCAGGTACTTCTCGGTCTCCACCGGCAGGGGCCCGTCGGCGCGGACCGCCACCTCGGCTGCGCCGACCACCTCGTCGGGGACGACGTCGGTTACCTCGAGCTCGGTCCCGTCGGCGAAGCGGAGCCGGCCCCCGACCCCGAGCCGGCGCACCTCGGCCGACGTGGCGCTCAGCAGCGCCTCGTCTTCGGCCAGGGGGCCGATCAGCTCCCGTTCGGTGATGTGGTCGTAGCGCTCCGGCTCGAAGGCGAGCACCTCCACCGGGTACGACCAGCCGTCGGGGAGCTCGTCGACCACCTCGCCGTCGGCATCGCGGGTCTCGATCAGGTCGAGGACCTCCCCGCGGACCACGGTGGAGGCCGGCACCCGCGGCTCGTCGGCCACCGCCGTCGCGTAGCCGTCGCCGAGCCGGAACCCCGACCACACCATGGTGGTGTCGGAGGGCAGGTCCGCTCGTGGCGACGGTGCCGCGTCCGTGCGAGTGTCGGGGAGCGAGGGCTCGTCGCGCAGCGCGCCCGTGGGGGCGGTGACGTCCTGGCCGTCGTCGACGTAGGCCGCGACGACCAGCAGCGGCACGGTCAGCAGCGCGAGCGCCGCGGTCAGGGACACGCGCTCGCGTAGGAGCGTGAGCAGCCGCAGCAGCTCGGGCTGGCGCCTCTGGCCCGCGTCGTCCACCGTGTCCCACCCGTCGGTCCGCGTCCACGCCGCCTGGGAGCGCCGGCGTCGGGGGTGCCATCCGGGGCGGCACACCCTCGCGCTGCCGACTCGGCGGCGGCTCCCGGGTGGCCGGAGGATGCCGACGCGGACCGGATCTCGCCGAGAGCGTGCGGTGGCCGGGACGCGGGAACCCCTCCCGCCGCTAGCGTGCCGTGCGTCGGCACACGAGGACGAGGACGACGATGGGCGTCGCAGACCGCGAGACCGGCCCGGTGGGATTCGACGGGGTCGTCTACCAGATCTACCCGCGCTCGTTCCGTGACACGCGTGGAGACGGGGTGGGGGACCTGGCCGGGGTGCGTGGAGGGCTCGATCACCTGGCCCGGCTGGGGGTCGATGCGGTGTGGCTCTCACCGATCTACGCCTCGCCCATGGCCGACTTCGGCTATGACGTCGCCGACCACTGCGCGGTGGATCCGGTGTTCGGCGACCTCGAGGACGTGGACGCGCTGATCGGCGAGGCGCACGCGCGCGGCATCGAGGTGTGGCTCGACTGGGTGCCCAACCACACCTCCGACCAGCACCCATGGTTCCGCGAGTCCCGCAGCTCGCGCCAGAGCCCGAAGCGCGACTGGTACATCTGGCGCGACCCCGCTGCGGACGGTGGCCCGCCGAACAACTGGGTCCGCCACTTCGCCGAGGACGCCCCCGCCTGGACCTACGACGAGGCCACCGGGCAGTACTACCTGCACCAGTTCCTGCCCGAGCAGCCGGACGTCAACTGGGCCAACCCGGCACTCGAGGCCGCGATGCACGACGTCCTGCGCTTCTGGCTCGACCGCGGCATCGACGGCTTCCGCGCGGATGTCGTCCACCTGATCGGCAAGGACCCCGCGCTGCCCGACGACCCCGAGCCGTGGGTGGGCATCCCACGGGCGGCGTTCCATCACCTGCCGGTCACCTACGAGCATCTGGCCGGGATCCGCGGCGTGCTCGACGAGTACGAGCCTCCCCGGCGCATGGTGGGCGAGATCAACCTCATCGACCCGGACGAGGTCGCGAGCTACGTGGGCCACGACCGGCTCCACCTCGCCTTCCACTTCGGGCTGCTGTACGCGCCCTGGGACGCCGAGCGGCTGCGCGCCACCATCCGCGAGGTGGACGCGGCGTTCGCGGCCCGCGGCGCCGCGCCCGCCTGGGCGCTGGGCAACCACGACAACCCGCGGGTGCGCACCCGC
>SKLC01000358.1 GCA_007123425.1 Nitriliruptoraceae bacterium | reverse complement strand
GCGGGCAGGCTAGCCCCTGGGCCGCCGGCAGGTCCATGCGGACGTGGTCCGCGCCGGCGGGCCGGCCCCGGGACGCACCCCGCCGGTGCGTCCGGGGTAGCGGGGCCTCAGCCGGTGCGGGCGCCCGCCCGCTCGGTGGTCGCCACCCGGTCGAGGTCCGTCTTGGGCGCCACCACCCAGAAGCCCTCGGCCGCCGCCTCCCAGTCGCCGAGCAGCCGCACCGCGCGGGTGGAGCCGGTGACCGTGGCGTGGAGCTCGACGAGCTCGCGCAGCCGGGCGAGCTGCACCCCGTCGGGTCGCCGCGCCTCGACGAGCTGACGGTTGACCCGCGCGAGGACGTCGCCCGAGAGGTCGTGCACGAAGCACTCGCCCCCGCTCATCCCGGCGCCGAGGTTGTGACCGGTGGGACCGAGCACCACGACGGTGCCGCCGGTCATGTACTCGCAGGCGTGGTCACCGGTCCCCTCGACGACGGCGGTCGCCCCGGAGTTGCGCACGGCGAAGCGCTCCCCGGCGCGCCCGGCGATGAACACCTCGCCGGCCGTGGCGCCGTAGAGCACCGTGTTGCCCACCAGCACCGGGTCGCCGGCGTCGTCCTCGGGCGCACGGATGATGATGCGGCCACCACCCAGCCCCTTGCCCACGTAGTCGTTGGCCTCCCCGTCGAGCACGAGCTCCACGCCCTGGGTGACGAACGCCCCGAAGCTCTGGCCCGCCGAGCCGCTGAAGCGCAGGCGTGCGAGCCCCTGCGGCGGCTGTTGGCCGAACTCCAGACCGACGGCGCCGCCCAGGCGCGCCCCCACGGTGCGCTGCGCGTTGTCGATGTCATAGGTGAACTCGACGATGCCGCCGAGGAAGACGGTCTCGAGCACGTCGTCGAACACCCGGTCACCGAGCTCCGAGCGGGGGTCCTGGATCGGCTCACGCGCGACGAAGCGACGCTGCCCCACCTGCGGGTCGACCAGCAGCGGCCGCACGTCGAGCCGCCGCGCCCGGCCCTCGAGGTCGTCGCGGACGCGCAGCAGGTCCACGCGCCCGATCGCCTCGTCCAGCGAGCGCAGCCCCAGCGCGGCCAGGCGCCGGCGGGTCTCCTCCGCCACGAACAGCAGGTAGGCGGCGACCATCTCCGGCGTGCCGACGAACTTGTCGCGCAGGTCCCGACGCTGCGTGGCGATGCCCACGGGGCAGGTGTCGCGGTGGCAGGCGCGGGCCATGATGCACCCTTCGGCGAACAGCGCCGCCGTGCCGAAGGAGTACTCGTCGGCACCCAGCAGGGCGGCCAGCAGGACGTCGCGCCCGGTCTTGAAGCCGCCGTCGACGCGCAGCTTCACGCGACCGCGAAGGCCATTGGTCCGCAGCTCGCGCTGGACCTCGGCCAGCCCCAGCTCCCAGGGCATGCCGGCGTGCTGGATGGAGCTCAGCGGCGAGGCGCCCGTGCCGCCGTCGTTGCCCGAGATGTGGATCGAGTCGGCAAGCGCCTTGGCGACGCCGGCGGCGACGGTGCCGATGCCCGACAGGGCGACGAGCTTGACGTCGACCAGCGCCTCCGGGTTGACCTGCTTGAGGTCGAAGATGAGCTGGGCGAGATCCTCGATCGAGTAGATGTCGTGGTGCGGCGGCGGGCTGATCAGGGTCACGCCCGGGGTGGTGTGGCGCAGGCGGGCGATCTCCTCGGTCACCTTGTGGCCGGGGATCTGGCCGCCCTCGCCGGGCTTGGAGCCCTGCGCCATCTTGATCTGCAGCACCTCGGCGTTGGCGAGGTACTGCGGGGTGACGCCGAAGCGGCCCGAGGCGATCTGCTTCATGCGGCAGTCGAGGTCATGCTCGCTACCCCGGGTGGCGAAGCGCCGCGGGTCCTCGCCGCCCTCGCCGGAGTTGGCCTTGCCGCCGATGAGGTTGAGCGCGGCCGCCAGGGTCTCGTGCGCCTCGGCGGACAGCGCTCCGTGCGACATCGCCCCGGTCGAGAAGCGCCGCGCGATCTCATGGGCGGGCTCGACCTCCTCCAGGGCCACCTCGTCTCCGGCGGCGACCGGCTCGAGGAAGTCGCGCGGGTAGGCCACCGGCCGGTCGGCCACCAGCTGGGCGAACTGCTCGTAGAGGTCGTAGCGCCCCTCGTGCATCGCGGCCTGCAGCACGCCCTGGGTGCGGCGGGTGACCTCCCCCGCCCCGGCGCCGTCGAGGGCGAAGGGCTCGGTCGCGGGCTTGCGCCCCAGCCCGAGGGTGTCGTGGAGCGCGTCGATGACCGGCTTGTTCATGTCGTGGAACTCGCCGTTCTTCTTGTACTTGATGATCCCCGGGCTGGGCAGCGCGGGCAGCTGTTCGTCGGCGCCGGGGAAGGCGGCGGCGTGCTGGGCGAGCACGTCCTCGCCGAGGTCGGCCAGCGTCACCCCGCCGAGCGCCGAGGTGACGCCCGCGAAGCAGGTGTCGACCACCTCCTGGCCCAGGCCCAGGGCCTCGAAGACCTGGGCGCTGCGGTAGCTGTCGAGCGTGGAGATCCCCATCTTGGACATGATCTTGAGCACGCCGTCCTCGACGGCGTTGCGATAGCTCTCCTGCGCCTCGCTGGCCGAGGGGTTGTCGCCGCCGATGCGGCCCTCGTCGGCGAGGTCGGTCAGGGTCTGCAGCACCAGGCGGGGCACGATGGCGTCCGCGCCGAAGCCGATGAGCGTGGCCATGTCGTGGGTCTCGCGGGCCTCGTCGGTCTCGGCGACGATGGAGGTGCGGGTGCGCAGCCCCTCGCGGATCAGCCGCTGATGCACCGCGCCCACGGCGAGCAGCGCCGGGACGCGGCAGTGCTCCTCGTCCACGCCGACGTCGGAGACCACGACGATGCCCGCGCCGTCGGTGACGTGCTCGACGGCCTCCTCGCCCAGGCGCCCCAGCGCGCTGGCCAGGCCCTCGGGCCCGTCGGCGACCGGGAAGGTGGCGTCGACCGCCTGGACGTCGAAGGGGATGTCGGCGTCCAGCACGATGCGCTGCAGGCCGTCGGGATAGAGGAAGTAGGAGCCGAGCTCGACCAGGCGCGCCGCCTCGGGCCGCTCGGTGAGGATCGGCTCGCGCGGGCCCAGCAGGGTGCGCAGGCTCATCACCTCGTTCTCGCGCAGATGGTCGATGGGCGGGTTGGTGACCTGCGCGAAGCGCTGCTTGAGGTAGTGCGACACCGGCCGGCGGGAGTGGGCCAGCGGCTCGATCGGGGTGTCGTCGCCCATCGAGGAGGTGGTCTCCTTGCCCTGCGTGGCCATCGGACGCAGGATGGAGATGATCTCCTCCTTGGTGATGCCGTAGGCGAGCTGGCGCTGGAGCAGGTTCGCGGGCACCTCCTCGATCGGCTGGCCCGCCCTGACCGGCTTGAGGTGCTCGCGGAGCCACTCGCCGTAGGGCGCGCGCCGCCCGAGGGTCAGCTTGATCTCGCGGTCCTCCTGCAGCCCGCCCTCGGCCGGGTCGACGCACAGCATCTGACCCGGCCCGAGGCGCTCCCGTCTGACCCTGCCGTGGTAGCCCGGGTCGTCGGTCGGCAGGCTCACGCTCACCGCGCCCACCTCGGAGGAGGCGACCACGAGGCCGTCCTCGCACACGTGGTAGCGCAGCGGGCGCAGGCCGTTGCGGTCCAGGGTCGCCCCCACGCGGTGGCCGTCGGTGAAGATCAGGCCGGCCGGACCGTCCCACGGCTCGACCAGGCAGGAGTGGTAGCGATAGAAGTCCCGGATCTCGGGCTCGAGGTCGCGCATGCCCTCCCACACCTGGGGCACGAGCATCGCCTTGGCGTGGCGCACGTCGCGACCACCGCGCACCAGCAGCTCGAGCGCCGCGTCGAGCTTGGCCGAGTCGGACTGGTCGAGATCGATCACCGGGTGGATCAGCTCCGCGTCGACCCAGTCCTCGCCGTCGAGCGAGAGGTCGCCGGGCCGGATGTCGCCCTCGCGGGCCCGCATCAGGTTGACGTTGCCGTCGATGGTGTTGATCTCGCCGTTGTGGCACAGCATCCGGAAGGGCTGGGCGCGCTCCCAGGTGGGCGCAGTGTTGGTCGAGAAGCGCGAGTGGAAGACCGCGAGGCCCGAGGTGAAGCGCTCGTCGCGCAGATCCGGGTAGAAGGCGTCGAGCTGCCCCGCGTCGGCCATCGCCTTGTAGGTGACGGTCAGGTAGGACCACGACGCGGCGTAGAAGCGCACCCCCTCGTCCCGGCAGGCGTGCAGGGCGCGGCGGCGGCAGCGATAGGCCACCCGCTCGGCGGTGCGCTCGTCGACGGGCTCGCCGTCGACGCGGGGGCGCGTGAACAGTGCCTGCACCAGCGCGGGCTGGGCGGACCGGGCGATGGCGCCGATCGCCTCGGGGTCGGTGGGAACCTCGCGGAAGCCCAGCAGCCGCACGCCTTCGGCCTCGCAGGCCCGCTGCACCGCGCGCCGGGCGGTGGAGCGCGACTGCTGCGCCGCCTCCTCATCGCCCGGCTCGAGGAAGAGGAAGGCCACGCCGAGGTCGTCGGGATCGACGTCGCCGGCACCGAGCTCGCGGGCGAGGTCGCCGAACAGCACCCGCGGGATCTGGGTCAGCAGCCCGGCGCCGTCACCGCTCTTGGCGTCCGCGGCCACCGCCCCGCGATGCTCGACGCCGCACAGGCCCGACAGGGCGTGCTGGACGATCTCACGGCGCGGCCGGCCGTCGACGTGGGCCACGAAGCCGATGCCGCAGGCGTCGCGCTCGTCGGGGAGGAAGGTGCTCGCGGTGGGGGCACTGCGCGTGGAGGCGGACTCGTTCATCGCCAGCATGCTCCTGGGTCGGGGCACCGGGAGCTCGTCGCCCGGCGCAGGTGGCGTGGGAGACCCGCGCGGAGCGTCCAGGGCTGGTGAACGAGAAGAACGGCGCCCCGCTGCAGGTCGCAGAGCGCCGTTGCTCGGTGGTCAGCATACCGGCCCTCCCGCAGCGTTGTCGAACGACGGGCGCGACGCCTAGGGTGTCGCGGTCGACGATGACCCGCCCACCGCCGGCCTTCCTGGGGACCGCACATGCGACGACACCGCACGACACGCCTGGGGGCCCCGGTGCTGGGGCTCGTCCTCGTCCTGGCGGGCTGTGCCGGCCAGGAGGTCGAGGAGGACCCCCGCGGGGCGCTGCGCGACGCGATCATGGAGTTCCGGGACTACGACGGCGTGGAGCTCGTCATCGGCGCGCAGCTCGACGAGACGGCCCAGCAGTCGGCGCTGCGCGACGGTGAGCTCAGCGAGGAGGAGCTCACGGTCCTGACCGACTCGACCCTGACCGTCCGCGGCGTGGAGGGCGACGGCGACGACGACGGCACCAGCGAGCTCGTCCTCGTCGTGGGCGAGGAGACGGTGGCCACCGTCCGGGCGCTGGCGGACTACGAGCTGTACGCGCTGGTCGACCTGCCGGCGATCGAGCGGGTCGCCACGGCGCTGGACGCGGGCCCCGGCTTCGCGCAGGGGATCTCGGAGTTCGAGCAGATGGCCGGGCTGTTCGGCCTGGGCCAGATCGCCAGCGCGGCTCGCGAGGCGGAGTGGATCCGCGTGGCGGGCCTGCGGGAGATGGTCGAGGCGACCGGTGCGGCCCAGGCCGCCGACGACCAGCCGGACGACGCCGAGCTCGAGCAGATCGGGCGCGAGCTCGGGGAGCGCCTGCTCGCCTTCCTCGAGGACGACGACGTGGAGGTCGCCCACCTCGGCGACGACGACGTGGGTGAGCGCGTGCGGGTCACGGCCGCGGGCGCGCAGCTGCGCGAGCTCGCCCTCGACGTGATCGAGGCGCTCGACGAGGTCACCGACGGCGCGACCGACCCGACCGGGATGACGCCGGGAACCGCCGAGCTGCGATCGGAGCTCGAGGAGTCCATCTCCGATGATGTGCGCCTCTCCTTCGACGCCTGGATCGACGACGGCCACATCTCCCAGCTCGCGGTCGACGTCTTCGAGCTCGCGCGCATGGGCGACCAGCCCGACGTGCCCGACGGCGAGTTCCTGCTGGCCGTGGGGATCGCGGAGTTCGCGGGGCCCATCGATGCCCCTGACGCCGAGGTCACCTTCGACGTGTTCGAGACCTTCGGCGCGGTGATGGACGGGCTCGGCGACCTCGGCGGGCTCGGCGCCGAGCCGGACCGGGCGCCCGCCGACCCGGACCCGGGAGTCGCCGAGGAGGAGCCCGAGGCCGGCCTCGACGAGGACGTCTGCATCCCCGAGGAGCAGGCGGAGCAGCTGCTGCAGGGCATGGGCGAGGACCCCCACGACCTCGACCCCGACGAGATCGAAGCCATCGTGGGCGTGCCGGTCTGCTGAAGCCGAAAGGGTCCCAAGTGCCACTCATCCGCGTCGAGCACCCCGAGCCGGGGGTGGCCGTGGTCGTCCTCGACGACCCCGACCGCCGCAACGCCATGACGGTCGACATGGGCGAGGCCCTGCGGGAGACCACCGCGGCGCTCGCGGACGACGAGGGCCTGCGGGCGGTCGTGCTGACGGGCGAGGCCCCGGCCTTCTCCGCCGGCGGCGACCTCGCGATGCTCGAGGACTACGGGCGCCGGACCCGCGAGGAGGGCTTCGACGCGACCGCCCCGATGCGGGACTTCTACGGCCGGTTCCTCACGGTGCGCGACCTGCCCGTGCCAGTGATCGCGGCGATCAACGGCCACGCCGTGGGGGCCGGCCTCTGCGTCGCGCTGGCCTGCGATCTGCGCATCGTCGCCGACGAGGCGAAGGTCGGCCTCAACTTCTCCCGGCTCGGGCTCCACCCCGGGATGGGCGGGTCGTGGCTGCTGCCGGCGATCCTGGGGACCCAGCGCGCGGCCGAGCTGCTCTACACGGGCCGGCTGGTCCCCGGCCACCAGGCCGCCGACTGGGGCCTCGCGCTCGAGTCGCTGCCGGCCGACGAGGTCCTGCCCCGGGCGCTGACGCTGGCCAGCGAGATCGCGGAGTCCGCGCCCCAGGTCGTGCGCCAGCTCAAGCAGACGCTGCGCTCGCCGGCCGCCACCCTGGACCAGGCCCTGGAGCGGGAGGCGGCCTGCCAGGCGGTCAACTACGGCACCGACGACCTCGTCGAGGGCCTGGCCGCGGGCCGGGAGCGGCGCGCACCCCGATTCCGCGGCGCCTGACGCATGGCGGAGCGCCGCGCAGCCCCGGTGGGCCCTCCGCTGCGCGTGGTCATCGTCGACGATCACGCCGTCGTGCGCTCCGGGCTGCGCGCCGAGCTCGAGCAGCGGCGCTGCGAGGTGGTCGCGGAGGCAGGGGACGTCGCCGCCGCGCTGGCAGCGGTCGAGCGCACCCGGCCCGACGTCCTGCTGCTCGACGTGCGCATCCCCGGGGGCGGCGGGCCCGCGGTGCTGACGTCGCTGGCGACGCCGGTCCCCACGCTGGCGGTCTCCGCCTCGGACGAGCGCGCCGACGTCGTCGCCACCGTCACTGCCGGCGCGACCGGCTATCTGCTCAAGACCAGCCCGGTCGACGAGCTCATCGACGCCGTGCGGGCGACGGCCGCGGGGCAGCCGGTGTTCTCACCGGAGCTCGCCGGCCACCTGCTCGATCTCGACCTCGCCGACCACGTCGAGGACGAGGGCTGGCAGCGGCTGACCGGCCGCGAGCGGGAGGTGCTGCGGCTGCTCGCGCGCGGGCGCGCCTATCGCGAGATCGCCGAGGATCTGGTCGTGGCCGTCAAGACGGTCGAGACCCACGTGCGCAACATCCTCCACAAGCTGCAGGTCACCAACCGCCACGAGGCGGCGCGCTGGGCGATGGAGCACGGCTTCGACGCCTGAGCGACCGCCGGCTCCGGCTGGCGGGCCCCCCGCCCGAGCGCCGCTGCAGGCGGGGCGGGAGGGATCAGGGACAACCCTGAGGAGCGCAGGGGCGGTCCCGACGCAGGCTGGCACCAGCCGACCGACCAGGAGTCGCCATGGTGCCCGTCGATCCCCAGCACCCCGCCCGCAGCGCCCCACCTGCCCCGGCCTCGCTCCCCGACGACCGTGAGCCCGGTCCCCCGCCCCCTCCCACCGCACGTCATGCGAGCCCACGCCCGCCGGGGCCGTCCCCGCGCGCCTGGCGCGAGCGGCTGCCGGAGGTGGCCGCCAGCACCGGCGCCGTGCTGGTCGTGGCCGCCGTGGCCGGCTTCGTCACCTCCAGCTGGGAGCACCTCACGCTCATCCAGCGCGCGGTCACCCTGGGCGCCGTCGCCGTGGGCCTGACCGTGGGCGGCGTGTACGTGGAGGCCGCCGCCGCCCGCGCCCT
>SKLC01000094.1 GCA_007123425.1 Nitriliruptoraceae bacterium | reverse complement strand
CGCGCCGAGGCCACGGCCTCGGCCGAAGGCGCCGACGATGCGGCCGCGCCCGGTGACGCGGACCGGCGTCCGAGCGAGGGCGAGGAGGGCCCCAGGCCGGCCACGGATCCTGCCGCGTCGGACATCGGCACGGCCGCGGGCGGGGATGAGAACGGGCCCGTCGACCTCGCGGCCGCGGCCGAGCGGCGCGAGAAGCTGCCCCGCCTGTTCGACGCCTACGACGTCACCGAGCAGCTGCGCAAGGCGCTGAACAAGAAGGTCTGGCTGCCCTCGGGGGGCTACCTGATCATCGAGACCACCGAGGCGATGAAGGTCATCGACGTCAACACCGGCAAGTTCACCGGCGGGGCGGACACCAATCTCGAGGAGGTCGTGCTCAAGACCAACCTCGAGGCGGCGGACGAGATCGTGCGCCAGCTGCGCCTGCGCGACATCGGCGGCATCATCATCATCGACTTCATCGACATGCTGCTCAAGGCGAACCAGGAGCAGGTGGTCCGGCGGCTCAAGCGCGAGCTGCTGCGGGACCGCACCAAGACGCGCGTCTCGGACGTCTCGCAGCTCGGGCTGGTCCAGATGACCCGCAAGAACGTCTCCCAGGGCCTGCTCGAGTCCTTCAGCGAGCCGTGCGAGTCCTGCGGCGGCCGGGGCGTGATCTCCGAGATCGACTGAGCGCCGCGCGGCGTGTCGTCGCCGCGCAGACCGGGCGGTGGGCCCACGGGAGCCCACCGCCCGATACCGACTAGGATCCGCCCTCCATGGGAGCCGCCACCGAGACCTCGACGCCGCCGACCACCCCGCAGGGGGTCTTCAAGCGCGGCATGTACGTGCTGTGGGTCGCCCTGCGCAACGCGCCCGGACCCTTCGCCCTCGGTGCCGTCGGGGCGGTGGTCTTCGCCGCCGCGACCGTGGGCTCCGCGCTGGCGCTCGGCTGGGTGACCGACGAGGTGCTCGAGCCCTCCTTCGCCGCGGGAGAGCTCGAGACCGGACTGCTGTGGCTCGGCGTCGCCCTGGTCGTCGGGGTGGGGGTCCTGAAGGCGGTCGGTGTCGTCCTGCGCCGCTACTACGCGTTCCTCGCGCAGTTCGACCTCCAGGCCGAGTTCCGCCGACAGGTGACCCGGCGCTACCTGGCGCTGCCGATGTCGTGGCACCGTCGCCACTCCACGGGTGAGCTGCTGTCGAACGCCAACGCCGACGTCGAGACGACCTTCCACATCGCCCCGCCCCTGCCGATGGCGCTGTCGGCGACGCTGATGGTGGGTGGCACCGGCTACCTGCTGCTGGTGACCGACCCCTTCCTGGCGGCGGTGGGGTTCTCCGTGGGGCCCATGCTCGTGCTCGCGAACTGGATCTATCAGCACCGCATGCGCCACGCCGCCATGGTCGCCCAGCAGGCCCGGGCCGACGTGGCCGACGTCGCGCACGAGTCCTTCGACGGCGCCCTGGTGATCAAGACGATGGGCCGCGAGCACGCCGAGGGCGAGCGCTTCCGGGCCATCTCGGAGGACCTGCGCGACAAGATGATCCGCGTGGGCCGGCTGCGCGCGGCGTTCGACCCGGTCATCGAGGGGCTTCCGAACGTGGGGATCCTGTTGGTGCTGGGCGTGGGCGCCTACCGGGTGCAGGCCGGCGCGGTCACCGTGGGCGAGGTGGTCCAGTTCACCTTCCTCTTCCGGCTGGTGGCCCTGCCGCTGCGGATCTTCGGCATGCTGCTGGGCGAGATCCCCCGCGCCGTGGTCGGCTGGGACCGCGTCGAGCGGGTCCTGCGCAGCGAGGGCGACGTCGTCCACGGCGAGGCCAGCGGTGCGGGACGGGGCGGTGCCGAGACGGCGCTGGAGCGGGTGACCTACCAGTACCCGGACACCGGCCGCGACGACCTCTCCGACGCCCTCGCGCCGGTCGGCAGCGACGCGCCCGCCGACATGTGGCACGCCGGCGGCGAGGCCCGGGGCCTGGAGGCGATCGACCTCGACATCCCCGCGGGCCGCACGGTGGCACTGGTCGGACCCACCGGGGCGGGCAAGTCCACCATCGCCGCGCTCATGGTGCGCCTGCTCGACCCCGACCTCGGCCGCATCACCTTCGACGGGGTGGACCTGCGCGAGCTGTCCCACGAGAGCCTCGCCGCCCACATCGCGATCGTCTTCCAGGAGGCGTTCCTCTTCGACGGCACCGTCGAGCACAACATCACCCTGGGCGACGACTACACGCGCGACGAGGTGGTGGAGGCGGCGCGCCTGGCCCGGGCCGACGGGTTCATCGGCTCGCTGCCCGACGGCTACGACACGGAGGTGGGCGAGCGCGGCGCGACCCTGTCGGGCGGACAGCGCCAGCGCATCGCCCTCGCGCGGGCCCTGATCCGCCGTCCTCGGCTCCTGGTGCTCGACGACGCCACCTCCGCGGTCGATCCCGCGGTCGAGTCGGAGATCCTCACGGGCCTCGCCGAGGCCTCGATGCCCTCCACGGTGGTCATCGTGGCCTACCGCACCAGCTCCATCACGCTGGCCGACGAGGTGCTGTTCCTCGAGCAGGGCCGGATCCAGGCGCGCGGCTCCCACCGGCGCCTGCTCGAGACCGTGCCCGCCTACGCGACGCTGGTGACCGCCTACGAGCAGGCCGACGACGAGGGGGCCCAGTGAGCACGCCACCGGTCGACCAGCCGCTCGAGCCCACCCAGGGCGCGTGGGAGACCATCGTCCGTGGTGTTCGGATGAGCCCGGAGCTGCGCGACGGGCTCCGCCTCACCCTCGTGCTGGCAGCGCTGGCCACCGCCGGTCGCGCGATCGTGCCGCTGGCCGTCCGCTACGCCACCGACCACGGGCTGGGGGCGGCCGGCACCGGGATCGACATCCCCATGACGATGGTGGTGGTCGTCGTCGCCGGCGTGGCCGTCATGGTCACGATGGTCGCCAGCGGGCTGATGAACGCGCGCCTGGCCGTCGCGGTCGAGACCGCGCTGTCGAACCTGCGCACCCGCGCCTTCCGCCACGTCCACGAGCTCTCCAGCCTCCACCAGGCGGCCCAGCAGCGCGGTGCGCTGACCTCGCGGGTGAGCACCGACATCGACACGATGAGCCGCTTCATGCAGTTCGGCGGGCTCCACCTCGTGGTCGCCGCCGGCCAGCTGGTGATCGCCACCGGCGTGATGCTGTTCCTCTCGTGGCGGCTGACCCTGGTGGTGCTGGTCTCCTTCGTGCCGTTCGTGCTGCTCGGCCGGTGGATCCAACGGCGACTGACCACCGCCTATCTCCTCGTGCGGGAGCGCATCGCCCAGCTGCTGGGCGTGCTGGCCGAGACGGTGGTGGGCGCGCCCGTCGTGCGTGCCTACGGCATCGAGGCGCGCACCCAGGACCGGCTCGACCGGGCGGTCGACGACCACCGGCGGGCGGCGATGCGCGCCGGTCGCCTGTCGGCGTGGTTCTCCTCCAGCGCGGAGGTGTTCGCCGCGCTGGCCACCGGCGGCGTGGTCCTCGTGGGCGCGCTGCTCGGCGTGGGCGGCACGGTCACCCCGGGCACCGTGGTCGCGTTCATCTTCCTCATCGCCCTGTTCGTCGAGCCCGTGATGATCGCCGCGGAGGTGATCAACGAAGGCCAGAACGCCGTCGCCTGCTGGCGGCGCGTGCAGGAGGTCCTCGACCTCGAGCCCGACGTCCTCGACCCGGTCGACGGCGACGACCTCGAGCCCGGCCCGGTGGGCATCGAGTTCGACCACGTCGGGTTCCGCTACCCGGTCCGTGACGCCCACGGGCAGGTCGTGGGCCCGGGGGCGTGGGCCCTGCGCGGCGTCGACGTGGAGATCGAGCCGCGCAGCAAGGTCGCCGTGGTGGGTGAGACGGGCTCGGGCAAGACCACCTTCGCGAAGCTGCTGACCCGGCTGATGGACGTCACCGAGGGGGAGGTGCGCCTCTCGGGCCTGCCGATCCATGACATCCGGTTCGCCTCGCTGCGTCGGCGGGTGGTGATGGTGCCCCAGGAGGGGATGCTCTTCTCCGGGACCATCCTCGACAACATCCGCCACGGCGCGCCCGAGGCGGGGGACCAACAGCTCGCCGGGGCGATGGCCGACCTCGGCCTCGCTGACTGGCTCGCGGAGCTGCCCGAGGGCATCCACACGCAGGTCGGCGAGCGCGGCTCGGCGCTGTCCGCCGGCGAGCGGCAGCTGGTGGCCCTGGCCCGCGCGTACGTGGCCGACCCCGACCTGCTCGTGCTCGACGAGGCCACCTCGGCGGTGGATCCCGCCACCGAGCAGCGTCTCCAGCGCGCGCTCGCCGGGCTGATCGAGGGGCGCACGACGGTCACGATCGCCCACCGGCTGTCCACGGCGGAGACCAGCGACGAGGTGCTGGTCTTCGATCAGGGGCGCCTCGTGCAGCGGGGCCACCACCTCGAGCTCGTCGCCGCGGAGGGCGTCTACGCCCGGCTCCACGCGAGCTGGGTCGTGGGCACGTCCGGCGCCGGGCGCGGGTGAGCGGTAAGGCGCACCCGCCACGAGCGAGGGCGGGGCGGGCCGCGGCAGGAGCGGCGACCACCGGCCTATCCTTGCCGGCGACGGCCATGACCCGGACAGGGAGCCTGCAGGTGACGACATCGGTGGACGGCACGGGGCGCACGCCGCACGGCGCGGACCACGAGGCGGGCACGCTCGTCATCCCGGAGGCGACGGGCCGGATCCCGGCCACGCCGCTGCCGGAGGTCGACGCGGCGATCGCCACCCTGGCGGAGCGCGCCCCGGCCTGGTCGGCGACCAGCGTGCGCACGCGGATCGAGCTGCTCGACGACCTGCTGGCCGCCACCCTGGAGGCCGCGCCCGGGTGGACGCTGACGGCGGCGGAGCTCAAGGGCCTGGCCAGCGACTCGCCCACCATGGGCGAGGACTGGATCAACGGCCCGGTGAGCGTGCTCGCCGGGCTGCGGGCCCTGCGCCGGACGCTGCAGCAGATCGAGGAGACCGGCGAGCCACAGCCGCCCGCGATGGAGGTGGCCGAGAACGGTCAGGTGCGCGTGCAGGTCGCCCCCGCCGACGTGGTCGACCGGGTGATGCTGCCGGGGATCTCGGCCGAGGTGCGGCTGCAGCAGCACGTCGGCCTCGAGGAGGCGCGTGCGACGATGGGCCGCATCTACCGGCCGGGGGGCAAGCCGGAGCCAGCCGTGTCGCTGGTCCTGGGAGCGGGCAACGTGTCCTCGATCGCCCCGCTGGACGCGCTGACCCAGCTCTTCCAGCACGACCGGGTCGTGATCCTCAAGATGAACCCGGTCAACGAGGCGCTCGGCCCGCATCTCGCGGAGGCGCTCGAGCCGCTGGTGGCCCGCGGCTTCCTGCGGATCGTCTACGGCGGCGCCGAGGTCGGCCAGCACATCGTCGACCACGACGACGTCGCCGCCGTCCACCTCACCGGCTCCGACAAGACGCACGATGCCATCGTGTTCGGATCCGGCGAGGAGGGCGCCCGCCGCAAGGCCGAGGCGAGCCCCAGGGTCGACAAGGAGGTCACCGCCGAGCTCGGCAACGTGACCCCCATCATCGTGGTGCCGGGTCCCTGGTCAGACCGCGACATCGCGATGCGGGGTCGTCACATCGCCGCGATGCTGACCAACAACGCCGGCTTCAACTGCATCGCCGCGCGGGTCATCGTCCAGCACCGGGCGTGGAACCGGCGCCGGGCCCTGCTCGACGCGATCCGGGACGCGCTGCGCGCCAGCGAGCCGCGGCACCCCTACTACCCGGGGGCGCGCGACCGCTGGCAGCGCTTCCTGGCCGCCTACGGCCAGTCGGAGGTCTTCGGCCCCGAGGGCGAGGACGAGGTCCCGTTCACGCTCATCCCCGAGATCGACCCCGAGTCCGATGACGATCTCGCCCTGACCACGGAGGCCTTCTGCGGCGTGATGGGCGAGGTCGCCCTCGAGGCGCCCCGCTCGGTCGCCGACTACATCGACGAGGCCGTCGAGTTCTGCAACCAGCGGCTGTGGGGCACGCTGGCGGCGACCATCCTGGTCCATCCCGCCTCGCTGCGGGATCCGCTGGTGGCCGAGGCCGTGGAGCGCGCGGTGGACCGCCTCGAGTACGGGGCCGTGGTCGTCAACGACTGGGCCGCCGCGGTCTACGGCATGCCCACCGCGACCTGGGGTGCCTACCCGGGCGCCCCCGCCGAGGACATCCAGTCCGGCCGGGGCGTGGTCCACAACGCCTACCTGCTCGAGGACGTCGAGAAGACCGTCTGCCGTGCCCCCTGGCGGCCGCTCTCCACGCCCGTCTGGTACCCCGACCACCGCACGCTGCCGCGCCTGGCGCCCCTGGCGGCCCGCTTCCTGGCCACCGACGACGTCAAGGTGCTGCCACGTCTGCTCGCGCTGGGCGCTCGCGGCTGAGCGGCACCGGGCGGGTCAGCGCCAGGACCACGGCGAACCAGATCAGCCCCAGGCCCCACCCGGCCAGCACGTCGGTGGGCCAGTGGGCGCCCAGCACCAGGCGGCTCCACCCCGTCGCCAGGATCATGCCCGCCCCGAGCAGGGTGGCGGCGTGCCGCGTCGCGGGGTGCTTCGCCCAGCGGATCGCGAGCCAGATCACCAGCGCGTACACCGCCGCGGCGCGGGAGGCGTGCCCCGAGGGGAAGGCCAGGCTCACCGTCGAGGTCAGGGTCTCGTCCGGGCGCAGGCGCGCCGTGAGCTCCTTGGCGGCGGTGGTCACCACCAGCACCCCCACCACCACGGCGGCGACCAGGTGCGCGGAGTCCCAGCGGCCCGAGCGGTATCGGGCCAGCACGACCAGCCCGATCCCGACGGCGGCCACGACCGGCAGGTCCCCGAGGTGGGTCGCGACCCGCGCCAGCGCGATCGCCGTGGGGCTGCGCTGCTCCGCGGCCCAGGCCAGTCCCACCTCGTCGAGGGTGGAGATCGGCCCCTCGAGCAGCCAGGTCTCGACCACCCACAGGACGGCGATCAGGGCGAGGGCCACGCCCAGCAGCGCGAGCAGCACCGCCTTCGAGCCCAGGGGACGGGTCAGCCCCAGCGGCGGGCGCGGCTCGCGGCGCGAGGTCGCGCGCCGGTGGAGGTCGCGCAGTCGCTCCATGCGGCTCGTTTCACCCCTGCTCATGCGTCGGTGTCGCGGTGCGGCGTGGGCGGGCCGGGGCCGGCCGTGCCCGGGCGTCGTGGAGAGTATGGGCACGGGTCGTGCCCGACCGGGCGGATCCCCGGCCGGTTGACCGCCCACGTGCCGGGCGGGTACCTTCTCGGCTCGTGCGGTGCCCACGCGTGGGCCCGCGCGTCCGTGAGCGTCCGCACCGCCCGCCAGGCATCGACGACGCCGCGGTGGCGCGATCCCGCGCCGTGCAACCTTCTCCCCACAGACCGATGGGCCCCGACGCCCCGTGCGCGCCCGACGCGCCGGCGACCCCGGGAGCCCGACGAGCAAGGAGCCAGCCGTGTACGCGGTCATCGCCACCGGCGGCAAGCAGTACCGGGTCAGCCCGGGCGAGCACGTGACGGTCGAGCGCCTGCCCGGCGAGGTCGGCGAGCAGGTGCAGCTGCGCCCCGTGCTCCTCGTCGACGACGCGGGCGCGGTGACCACCGGCGGCGACATCGGCGACCGCTCGGTGACCGCCACCATCACCGAGCACGACCGGTCCAAGCACCTGCGCGTGTTCACGTACAAGAACAAGTCGCGGCAGCACAAGCGGCGCGGGCACCGTCAGCACCGCACCACGGTCCGCATCGACGAGATCTAGCTGTCGACAGTGTCCGCGCCCGCGACGGGCGCGAGGAGGACAACACCATGGCGACCAAGAAGGGCGGCGGCTCGTCCAACAACGGGCGCGACTCCAACGCCAAGCGCCTCGGGGTCAAGCGCTTCGGCGGCGAGGCCGTGACCGCGGGCAGCATCATCGTGCGCCAGCGCGGCACCAAGTTCCACCCGGGTGACAACGTGGGCCGTGGCGGGGACGACACCCTGTTCGCGCTCGTCGACGGCTCGGTGCGCTTCCGCAAGAGCCGCGGCCGCACCATCGCCAACGTCGACCCGGTCGACGCCTAGCGCCCACCCGACGCAGCAGCATCGAGGGCGGCCGGACGACGGCCGCCCTCGTCGTGTCGGGGCGCGCCCGCCGGTGAGCGGTGCGGCCCCGGCGCCCCGCCCCGAGCAAGCGATCCCGCCAGGAGCCCGCGTGGACACCCCCTCGTTCGTCGACGAGTGCACGATCCACGTGCGCGGCGGCCGCGGTGGCAACGG
>SKLC01000235.1 GCA_007123425.1 Nitriliruptoraceae bacterium | reverse complement strand
TCGAGCGCCATGGCCACGCCCAGCGCGACCGCGACCACGCCCAGCGCCGGGATCACCCAGCCCCACGGGTGGGCCTGCCAGCCCGCCAGCTCCGCGACCGCGCTGGCCTGCTCGTCATCGAGCATCGTCAGCTGGGCCCGCACCGCGTACCAGGGCCGGTAGGCGCCGACGAGGGCGAGGACGCCGCCGACCACGACGCCGGCCCCCGCCAACCCGGTCGCACGCAGCAGCAGGCGCGCCTGCAGCGTCGCGTCACCCCGCACACGCGGCCCTTCCCGACCTCGTCGTCGCCGGCGTGCTGGCCGGCGACCCGCGAGCCTAGTTGAGCGCGATAGGCTCGATCGCGGTCCGCTTCTCGCCCGCCGTGGCCCGCGTGCGTGCTCGCGCCCGGATGCATCCGCGCCGAGGTGCGCGCGCCCTGCCGCGCCCTGCCAAGGCCCCCAAGGAGCCGTCGTGTCCGAGGCCCCGCGCCCCGCGCGCCTCGCCGTGCTCGTGTCGGGCACCGGCACCAACCTCGCCGCGCTGCTGGCCGCGATCGACGAGGATCCGGCCTTCGGCGCCGAGGTGGTCGTCGTGGGCACCGACCGGCCCGGCGCCGGGGGCCTCGACCACGCCCGGGCGGCCGACGTCGCCACGGTCGAGGTCGCGCTCGCCGACCACGTCGACCGTCGCGCCTGGGAGGACGAGCTGATCGCCCGGCTCGCCGAGCACGAGCCCGACGTGGTGGTGCTGGCGGGCTTCATGCGCCTGCTGTCGGGCACCTTCCTCGCCCGCTGGCCCGACCGCGTGATCAACACCCACCCGTCGCTGCTGCCGGCGTTCCGGGGCGCGAGCGCCGTGGGCGATGCGCTGGCCTACGGCGTCAAGGTCACCGGCTCGACCGTGCACCTCGTCGACGAGGAGGTCGACCACGGGCCCATCATCGCCCAGCGGGCGGTGGAGGTGCGCGACGACGACACCGAGGCGAGCCTGCACGAGCGCATCAAGGCGATCGAGCACGAGTTGCTGCCGCGGTGCGTCAAGCTGTTGAGTCGAGGACAGGTGGCGGTCGAGGGCCGCCACGTCCGCATCCTGGAGGCCTCGAAGTGAGCGATGTGCCCACGCCCGTCCGCCGGGCACTGGTCAGCTGCTACGACAAGACCGGCGTGGCCGAGCTGGCGCGTCGACTCCACGAGCTGGGGGTGGAGCTGGTCTCCACCGGCTCGACCGCCGCGACCCTGCGCGAGGCCGGCGTGCCCGTCGTGCCCGTGGCCGAGATCACCGGGTTCCCCGAGTGCCTCGACGGGCGGGTCAAGACGCTGCACCCCAACATCCACGCCGGGATCCTCGCCGACCGCCACGACCCCGCACACGTCGACGAGCTCGACGAGCTCGGGGTGGCCCCCATCGACCTCGTGGTGGTCAACCTCTACCCCTTCCAGGACACCGTCGCGGCCGGCGCCGCCGACCCGGACGTCGTCGAGATGATCGACATCGGCGGGCCGACGATGGTGCGGGCGGCCGCGAAGAACCACGGCTCGGTGGGCGTGCTCGTCGACCCCGACGACTACCCGCGCGTGCTCGAGGAGCTGGGGGCCGACGGCGGGCTGAGCGACGAGCTGCGACGGGAGCTGGCGGCCCGGGCCTTCCAGCACACCGCCGCCTACGACGCCGGGGTCGCCGCCTGGTTCCAGCGCGACGAGCCCCAGCCCAGCCAGCTCTCGCTGGCCCTGCCGAAGGTGGCCTCGCTGCGCTACGGCGAGAACCCCCACCAGGGCGCGGCGCTCTACGCGCAGCCGGGCGCCGGAGGGATCGCGGGCGCGGAGCAGCTGTGGGGCAAGGAGCTGTCCTACAACAACCTGCTCGACACCGACGCCGCCTGGGGGATGGCCGTCGAGATCGATGCGCCGGGCGTGGCGATCATCAAGCACACCAACCCCGCGGGCATGGCCGTGGCCGACGACCTCGAGTCCGCCTACGAGCGCGCGCTCGAGGGCGACCCGGTCAGCGCCTTCGGGGGGATCGTGGCCACCAACACCCCCGTCGACGAGGCCACGGCGCGCCGCATCACCGAGATCTTCACCGAGGTCGTGATCGCCCCCGGCTACGAGGCGGGTGCGCTGGAGGTGCTGCAGGGCAAGAAGAACCTGCGCGTGCTGCAGATGCCCGACGCCGCGCCGGCCCGGCCGAGCCTGGTGCTGCGCAGCATCGCGGGCGGGCTGCTGGCCCAGGAGGCCGACGTCGGCGCCGAGCCCTTCGACCAGTGGCGCGTGGTCACCCAGGCCCAGCCCGACGAGCAGATGCTCGCCGACCTGCGCTTCGCCTGGGTCGCGGCCAAGCACGTCAAGTCCAACGCGATCGTGCTCGCCCACGACCGCCGGCTGGTCGGCGTCGGCGCGGGCCAGATGAGCCGCGTCGACAGCGTGCGCCTGGCCGTCGAGCGCTCCCGGTCGGGCACGGTCGGCACGGTGCTGGCCAGCGACGCCTTCTTCCCCTTCCGCGACGGCCCGGACGCCGCCGCCACCGCCGGCGTCACCGCCATCGTGCAGCCGGGCGGGTCGGTCCGTGACGACGAGGTCATCGCCGCCGCCGACGAGCACGGCCTGGTCATGGTCTTCACCGATCGCCGCCACTTCCGCCACTAGGCCCGGCACGCGCACGGCCTGCTCTGCAGCCCGTGCGGCCGCCTCCGGGTCGGCCCCGACGAGAGGAACCCGACGTGAGCGCAACGATCCTGGACGGCAAGGCGCTGGCACAGCGGGTGCGAGCCCGCATCGCAGATGACGTCGGGCGGCTGAAGGCGGAGCACGACGTCACGCCCGGCCTCGCCGCGGTGCTGGTGGGCGAGGACCCCGCGAGCCAGGTGTACGTCGGCATGAAGCACCGGGCCTGCGAAGCGGCGGGGATGCTCTCGCGCCAGATCGAGCTGCCGGCCGACACCTCCCAGGAGGCGCTCGAGACCACGGTGCGCGAGCTCAACGACGACGAGGCGATCGACGGCATCCTCGTGCAGCTGCCGCTGCCCGATCACCTCGATCCCCAGCCGGTGCAGGAGCTGATCCAGCCCGACAAGGACGTCGACGCGCTCAACCCCTACACGGCGGGGCGGCTGGCCGTGGGCGACCCCACCTTCTTCTCCTGCACGCCCTACGGGGTGCTCGAGATCCTCGCCGACGCGGGGGTCGAGACCGCCGGCGCCGAGGTCGTCATCGTGGGGCGCTCCAACCTCGTGGGTCGCCCGCTGTCGAACATGCTCACTCTCAAGGGCCGCGACGCGACCGTCACGCTGGCCCACTCGCGGACCCGGGACCTGGCCGAGGTGTGCCGGCGCGCGGACGTGCTGGTGGCCGCCGTCGGCAGCGCCGGCCTGGTCACCGCCGACATGGTCCGCGAGGGCGCGGTCGTCATCGACGTCGGCACCAACCGCACCGAGGACGGCAAGCTCACCGGCGACGTCGACTTCGACGCGGTCGCCGAGGTCGCCGGCGCGATCACGCCGGTGCCCGGCGGGGTCGGGCCCATGACCGTGACGATGCTGCTGCAGAACACCCTCGAGGCGGCCCGGGTCCGGCGCGGTCTCCCGCGGCGCTGACCTCTCGCGCCGCAGCCCGATCGGGCCCGTCGGTCAGTCCCGCTCGAAGGTGACCTCCTCGCGCAGCCGCTGGCGCTGCTCGGTCTCCGGCCCCGGGCCCTGGCTGGGTCCCGCGGGCGCATCGGCGAGGCTGACGACCAGCAGGGTGTCGGTCGCGAGCGTGGAGCGCAGCGGGAAGGGCGTGGTCAGCGACGCGCGCTGTGCGCCGGTGCCGTCCCGCTCGAGCTCGTCGAGCTGCAGCTGACCACCGGCGTCGTCGTCGGCGCCGGGCATCGGGGTGGGCTCGTCCGGGCCCTCGGTGGTGCTGGTGAGCTCGAGCTCGTACTCGTCGCCCTCAAGCGCGACGAGCTCCACGGTCATCACCTGGGTGGCGGGCAGGCCGAAGACCTCCTCGGTGCGCACCTCCCAGACCGCGCCCGGGCCGACCTCCTCCTCGGGAAGCGCGATCGGCAGCTGGTCGAGGCCGCCAGCGCTCTGCGTGGTGCCCACCAGGCGGGATCGCTCATCGAGGACCACCTCGCCCTCCACGCCCTCGAGTGGATTGGCCTCCGCATCGTCCTGGCCGGCGACCGTCACCTGCTCGTAGACGAAGCCGATCGTGGCCCGCCCGTCGCTCACGTCGGTCACCTCCAGTCGCAGCTCGATCTCCGCGGCCTGGGGTGGGCCCTCCGGTTGGCCTTCGGCATCCTCGGCGACCACCTCGTCCTCCTCGAAGGCGAGGGTGCCGGTCACCTCGGTGCCCGCCTCGAGGTCGAGGCGGAGCTGCTGGCGGGGCTCGTCGCCCGCGTCGAGCAGGTCCACGCGCACCGGCTCGACCTCACGTGCGGCCTCGGGGTCGTCGGGCTCGTCGTCGGCGTCGGGCTGCGCCGGGTCGCCGTCGGCCTGCTCGTCGGCGGGCGGCGGGTCGGCCTGCTCGGCGTCGTCGGCCTCGTCGGTGCAGGCGGCCAGCGCAAGCGTCGGCAGGCTGACGGCGATGAGCGCTCGTCGGATGCGCATGGGGGCTCCCGGCCGGTACGACGTCGAAGGTACGGCAGCCAAGCCACTACGATCGAGACGAGTCCCGAGTCCGAGCAGCTGCTTCGAGGAGCCGTCCATGAGCACCCCCGTCCGTGTCGCCGTCACCGGCGCCGCCGGCCAGATCGGCTATGCCCTGCTGTTCCGCATCGCCTCCGGGCAGATGCTGGGCCCCGACACGCCGGTGCGGCTGCAGCTGCTGGAGATCACCCCGGCGCTGGAGGCGCTCAACGGCGTGGCGATGGAGCTCGAGGACGGCGCCTTCCCGCTGCTGGACGGCGTGGACATGTCGGACGAGGCGGAGACGGCGTTCGACGGCGCGAACGTGGTGTGCCTCGTGGGGGCCAAGCCGCGTGGCCCGGGCATGGAGCGTGCCGACCTGCTCAAGGACAACGGCAAGATCTTCACCGGCCAGGGCAAGGCCATCGCGGCGGCCGCGGCCAGCGACGTCAAGGTCGCCGTGGTCGGCAACCCGGCCAACACCAACGCCCTGATCGCGGCCTCCAACGCCGATGGCGTGCCCACCGACCGCTTCACCGCCATGGTGCGCCTCGACGAGAACCGGGCGAAGTCGCAGCTGGCGCAGAAGGCCAACGAGCCGGTCTCGGCGGTCACCAACCTGGGGGTGTGGGGCAACCACTCGCCGACCATGGTCCCCGACTTCGACAACGCGCAGATCACCGGCCGGCCGGTCAGCGAGGTCATCACCGACCGCGAGTGGCTCGAGAACGACTTCCTCACCACGGTGCAGCAGCGCGGCAAGGCCATCATCGACGCGCGCGGCGCGTCGTCGGCGGCCTCGGCGGCCAGCGCCCTGATCGACCACGTGGCCAACTGGTGCGGCGGCAAGCCCACCCCCGACGGCGACTGGGTGTCGATGGCGGTGCCCTCCGACGGCTCCTACGGCGTGCCCGAGGGCCTGATCTCCGGCTTCCCGGTGACCACCGACGGGCAGGGCGGCTACGAGATCGTGCAGGGCCTCGAGCTCTCCGAGTTCGCCCAGCGCAAGCTCGGCGAGACGGTCGACGAGCTGCAGCAGGAGAAGGACGCCGTCAGCGACATGCTCTGACGGCCCGCCGACCGCGGCCCATCCCGTCGCGAATCGATGCAGCGAGGCGAAGCAGTGACCCGTGTCTTCTCCGGCATGCAGCCCTCGGGCGAGCCCCATCTCGGCAACCTGCTGGGGGCGTGGGTGAACTGGGTGGCGATGCAGCGCGAAGCTGAGTCCATCTACTGCGTGGTCGACCTGCACGCGATGACCTCGCCCACCGAACACGATCCGGACACGCTGCGTCACCGCACCGTCGACCTGGCCACGTCGATGCTGGCGGTCGGGGTCGATCCCGAGCAGTCCATCCTGTTCGTGCAGTCCCACGTGCACGAGCACGCCGAGTGCACCTGGCTGTTCAACTGCATCACCGGCTTCGGTGAGCTCCGCAAGCAGCCACAGTTCAAGGAGAAGTCGGAAGGCCACGAGTCGGTCAGCGCCGGGCTGTTCGACTACCCGGTCCTGCAGACCGCCGACATCCTGCTCTACCACGCCGACGAGGTGCCGGTGGGCGAGGACCAGCGCCACCACATCGAGCTCGCCCGCGACATCGGCCAGCGCTTCAATCACCGCTTCGGCGAGGTGTTCACCCTGCCCAAGGCCGTGCATCCGCCGGCGGGGGCGCGGGTGATGGACCTGCAGGACCCGGCGAGCAAGATGTCCAAGTCGCAGTCCAGCGAGAAGGGCATCGTGCGCGTGCTCGACGACCCCAAGCGGATCGAGAAGAAGGTCAAGAGCGCGGTCACCGACTCGGCCACCGACATCCGCTTCGACCGGGACGAGAAGCCTGGGGTGTCGAACCTGCTGGAGATCTTCTCCGCCGCGACCGGCCGGGGCATCGAGGAGCTGGCGCGGGAGTACGACGGGCGGGGCTACGGCGCGTTCAAGTCCGCGGTCGCCGAGGCGGTGGTGGAGCTGCTCCGCCCCATCCAGCAGCGCCACCACGAGCTCGCCGACGACCCCGGCGAGGTCGCACGGCTGCTCGAGGTCGGCGCTGACAAGGCCCGGGCCCTGGCGGCGCCGACCCTGGCGAGGGCCAAGGACGCGATGGGCCTGCTGCCCGCGGGCGAGGCCTGAGACGCCCCGCCGCCGCGGTGAGCGTCACAGGTAGCCGCGGAGCGCGGCTGCCTCGACGACCCGGTCGACCGCGAGGGCGTAGGCGGCCTGCCGCTTGCTGATGCCCTCGTGGCGCTGCTGGTAGTCGCGGCAGCTCTCGTAGGCCGTGGTGAGCTTGCGCTCGAGCTGGTGCACCACGTCGTCGTGGTCCCAGTGCATCTCCTGGTTGTTCTGGACCCACTCGAAGTAGCTGACCGTGACACCGCCGGCGTTGGCCAGGATGTCGGGCACGACGGTCACCCCGGCCTCGTAGAGCTCCTCGTCCGCGAGGGGAGTGACCGGGTGGTTGGCCGCCTCGACGATGATGTCGGCGCGGATCTCGCTGGCGTTCTCGTGGGTGATCACGCCGCCGATCGCCGCGGGCATCAGCACGTCGACGTCGAGGCGAAGCAGGTCGTCGTTGCCGATGGGCTCGGTGCCGGGGCAGTCGACGACGCTGCCGGACTCGGCCACGTGGGCGCGCACCTCGCCCAGGTCCAAGCCCTGCTCGGCGTGGATCCCCCCGAACTCGTCGGAGATCGCCACGATGCGATAGCCCCGGTCACGGGCGATGCGCGCCGCCCAGGACCCCACGTTGCCGAAGCCCTGGATGGCCATCGTCGCACCCTCGGCCGAGCCGTTGCGGTCGGCCAGCGCGGCGTCGGCGATGATCACCGCGCCGCGACCGGTCGCCTCCTCGCGGCCCTGCGAGCCCCCGAGCGCGATCGGCTTGCCGGTCACGATCTGGTTGGTGTGGCCGTACTTGCGCCCGTACTGGTCGAGCATCCACGACATCGTCTGCGCATCGGTGTTCATGTCCGGCGCCGGGATGTCGCGGGTGGCCCCGAGGATGTGGCCGATCTGGTCGGTGTAGCGGCGGGTCATCCGCTCGAGCTCGCCCTCGCTCATGCCCCGCGTGTCGACCTGGACGCCGCCCTTGGCCCCGCCGAAGGGCACGTCCACCAGCGCGGTCTTCCACGTCATCAGCGAGGCCAGTGCCCGCACCTCCTCGAGGTCGGCCTCGGGGTGGAAGCGGATGCCGCCCTTGTAGGGCCCCCGGGCGCCGTTGTGCTGCACCCGGTAGCCGTAGACGACCTGCATGCGCCCGTCGTCGTGGCGGACCGGCACCTGGACCCGCAGCTCCCGGTAGGTGCCGGACAGCACCGAGACCGTGCTGTCGGACAGGCGGGCGATCTCGGCGGCGTGCTGGAAGAAGTGGTTGACGGCCTCGAAGGGGCCCATGTGCTCCGTGGGGCGTCGCATCGGGTGCTCCTCGTCGGGGGCGCGCCCATGCAAGCAGGCGGTGGCGCCCCCTGTCGGCGCGGTGACCCGACGGTCGCCGGTGCTAGGCTCGACCGTCAACGCGGACACGACCGTGCACCCGCGGTGGCCGACCCTTTGGCGACGCCACGGGCGTCGTGCTCCGGTGCACGCTGGCGACATCCTCGAGGCGACGATGGCGAGCAAGGTCAGTGAGCGCGGCCCGGCGACGCGCCGGCCCTTCGTGCTCGAGCTCTACCGCTCCGCGGTGGGCAAGAAGTACGTGATGGCGATCACCGGCATCGTGTGGATGGGCTA
>SKLC01000188.1 GCA_007123425.1 Nitriliruptoraceae bacterium | reverse complement strand
TGGTGCTCACGGACCCGCCGGAGCGCGTAGCGCAGGGCGCGGGTGACGCTCACGCGCGCTCGCTCTGCGGCGGCGCCCGTGGGACGGTCGCGCCCGCCGATCCCCACGGCGCGGGCCAGCTCGCGGATCAGGAAGTCGCGCTCGACCTCGGCCCGGGTCGCTCGCTCGTGGTCACTCGTCGAGCGTGCCTCCTCGATGTCCTCGTCGATGTCGTCCAGGCGTCGCCGGTAGGCGGCCTTGGCCCGCTCGTCCAACGCTGGACCCAGGTCTCCCCGCGTCCGGGCCTGGCCAGGTTCCCTGGGCCGTGGCTGCGCAGCGGACACCCCCTCCTCGGCGGTGACGAGGTCGAGCGCGTGGAACTCCCGGCCGGGCTCGGCGAGCAGCCGGGCCAGGTAGCGCAGGCCCTTGAGATCGCGCAGCCGCACCGTCCGGCCGTCGAAGCCCAGGGAGATGTGGTCGCCCTCGGGCAGCAGGTGGCCGACCGCGGGCGGCGATCCAGCCGCAGGCGCCAAACGCTCGTGCTCATCCGAATGGTGCGCTGCGACGGTTCGGTCGACCCTGGGCTGCGGTGGCGCGACCGCACCGATCCCTCGCAGGGTCTCCCGTGCGGCATCGACCTCGAGGGTCGCGAGCTCCGACGCGCCGTCGGCCCGGTGGGCGACCGCGAGCCCCAGCCGCGCCCGGGCCGCCTCGTAGGGCATCGCGAGCTCGCTGTAGAGCGCCAGGGCGTGCTGGTGGGCTCGACGGGCGTCGGTCAGCCGCCCCTCGGCGAGCTCGACGGTGGCGGTGGCGAGCACGGCGCCGGCCTCGAGCGCGGGGCTGGTGTAGGTCTGGGCGGCCTCCGTGAGCTCCCGAGCTGCCTGCCGGGCCACCTCGGGGTGCCCGGTGGCCACCGAGACCTGCACCTGGGCGGCCAGCAGCGGCGTCCGCCGCAGCGTCGTGTCGGGCGGCAGCTCCTTGGACGGCACCCCGAGCGGATGCTCCAGCGCCTGAGCCACCATCGACGCAGCGGTGGCGGCCTCGCCCTCCTGCAGACACAGCAGCGCGAGCCCCGGCTGGGGGTCCCAGCCGGCCCGATGGGCCTCCAGGAACGCGGCCCGCGCGCCATCGAGGTCGCCCCGCTGGTGCCGGATCGTGCCCAGCTCTGTCAAGGGCCAGCCGAACTCGCGGCGCAGGTAGGGCCGCAGCTCCTCGCAGGCGGCCTCGGCCTCCGCCTGGGCCTCGGCGAGGTCGCCGCGCACCCGCAGCACCTCGGCACGGTGCACGCGACAGCGGCCGTGGACGCTGCCGAGGTCGGGATGGCGCTCGCACCAGCGCTCCATCTCGGCGGTGAGGGTCTCGGCGCGGTCGTGCTGGGCCAGCCCCTGCCAGGCACAGACGAGCTCGCAGTAGACCAGGCCCACAGAGAGCGGATCGACCTCCCCGGAGGTGGTCACTGCCGCGGACTCGTCGAGCAGGTCCAGGCCGGTCGCGACGTCCTCGGTGAACAGCACGCCGCGCGCCTCCATCACCCGCGCGAGGGCGACGGGCGCGGCCGCCTCGTGGGCGGTGCCCAGCTCGATCGCGCGGCGCGCCCACTCGAGCGAGGCCACCAGGTCCCCGGACAGCAGCCGCTCGTAGCCGTGGGCGACGGCCAGCGCCGCGTCGACCGGCGAGGTGTCGAGCCCGGTCAGCAGCCGCTGGGCGCGCCTGACCCACATCCGCACCGGCGCCAGCAGCCCCGTGTCCAGCAGCAGATGCATCGCGACCTGTGTGGCCGCCCCCGCAGCAGCGACCGGATCGCCGGCGCGCACGGCCCGCTCGTGGACGCGCTCCCATGCCTCGAAGGTGGTCGCGACGTCGCCGGCGACGTAGGCCACCTCGGCGAGCAGTGTCAGCCCGTCGGTGTCGAGCTCGCTCTCCACGGCGCGCAGCAGCTCGTAGGCGGCCCAGGCTCGCCCGTCGCCGGCGGCCCGTCGGGCCTCGGCAACAGCCTCCTCGACCTGTCCGACCGCGCCCATCGGTCCTCTCCGGCCGCCTCACGCGGCAGCACGACACGATGCTCGCCGAGCCTGATGCCGTCGAGCGTAGGTAGGCGCTCGGCGCGCCGCATCAGGGCGATGCCCCGCCCAGCGGCGGTGTCACGGGCGTGACATCGATCGTCACGCCCTGGGGATGTCAACGGCCATTGGATGCGGGGAGAGCTGCCATGCCTGGCCGCCGGCGCTGGGTGTTCCCCCGGCGCGTGGGCGCGCATCCCTGAGGAGGAGGAACCACGATGGGTACGCAAGCGATCTTCGACGAGGTGGAGTACAAGGCCGACCTGCGACGGGAATGGCACGAGGCCGCGCCCGGGTGGCAGCGCTGGCTGGAGGTGCTCGAGGCCGACGAGGCGATGCCACGCATCGGCGGCCCACTGCTCGAGGCCGCCCGGCTGGCCGCGGGGGACCGGGTCCTGGATGTCGGCAGCGGCTACGGCGAGCCGGGGCTGACCGCCGCCCGGATGGTCGCCCCGGGCGGCGGCGTGACGCTGCAGGACCTCTCCGGTGAGATGCTGGCCACCGCCCGCACACGGGTCGAGGCGGCCGATCTCGATGACGTCGAGATCGAGCTCGTCGAGTGCGACGCCGACCAGTACGCACCGCGCGCGGGTAGGTTCGACGCCGTGCTCGCACGCTCGGTGCTGATGTACCTGACCGATCCCGAGGCGACCCTGGCGCGGCTTCGCGCGGGCCTGCGTCCCGGCGGACGACTCGCGGCCAGCACCTGGGCCGGCCCCGAACAGGTCGGCTTCGCCGCACCCGTGGCCGTCATCCGGCGGATGCTCGACCTGGCACCGCCGCCGGCCGGCCGCCCAGGGCTGTTCGCCCTGGCAGATCCCGAGCAGCTGCGGGCGGTGACGGCCGGTGCCGGGTTCATCGACGTCGAGCTGGACACCGCCACCGTCGTCTTCGAGTTCGCCTCGCCCGCCGAGGCCACCCGGTTCCTGCGCGACTGCGCCCCACCGGTCACCGCACTGGTCGAGACCGAACCCCACGACGTCCAGGCGCGCGTATGGCAGCAGGTCACCGACGAGGCATGGGAATCGTTCGTGGGCGATGACGGGCGCGTGCGCCTGACCAACCTCGCTCACGTGGTGACCGCAACCAACCCTGAGTGACCGCCGTCACCTCGGGGCGCGCTCGCTCGGCGACGCGGCGGCCAGCGCGGCGCGCACCGCGGCCCGCCCGCGGTCGGTCAGCGACGGGTCGCGATGCAGGGTGGCGAGGTAGTTGGCCAGCTCCAGCGGCGCGTAGAGCTCGAAGGCGAGCTGGGCCCGGTCCACCTCGGTGCGCAGGTCGCCGGCGCGCTGCGCGATCGCGATGTGCTCCTCCAGCAGGGCCAGCCACCCCCGCTGGGTCGCATCCACCTCGTCGTGGATGGGGCCGTCGGGCGCGTCGAACTCGGCGAGCAGGTGCGCGAAGAAGCAGCCGCCGGGGAACACGCCCCGCTCCACGTAGGACAGGTAGGCCTCGCACAGCGCCTCGAGCCGCGCCCGCCCCGCTGGCGCGGTGCTGGCCGGGGCGAGCACCTCGCGCTCGAACACCTCGCCGGCGGCGGCGATCGTCTCCTGCTGCAGTCGTTGCTTGGAGCGGAAGTGGGCGAACACGCCGCTCTTGCTCGCCCCCAGCTCCCGGGCCAGCCGACCGATCGTGAGGCTCGACAGGCCCTCGATCGACGCCAGGCGCATCGCCGCGTCGAGGATCGCGGCATGGGTCTGCGCGCCGTCCGAGCGTCGTCGGGGCGCGTCATCGGCAGCTGGGGGTGAGGTCATGCTTGACAAGTTAGCACGTCCGTGCCAGCATAGATCGCACGGCCGTGCTAGGTAGTTCCAGGTGTCGGCGGCCGACGATCGAGAGGAGACCGCTCATGTCGCAGACGACGGTCACGGTCACCCCCGCCACCCCGGTGGACGTGCCGGCGGTTGCCAGCGTGCTCGCCCGGGCGTTCCAGCACGACCCGGTGTTCGCGTGGAGCATCCCCGACCCCGACCGACGGCGCGCCCGGCTTCCCGCGGTGTTCACCGCCTTCGCCGAGCTGTACCTCCCCCACGAGGAGACCTACCTCAGCGGGGACGGCGCCGGCGCAGCGCTGTGGGCACCGACCCACGTGGATCCGTTCGATGGCGAGCCCGGGGAGGCATTCGGGAAGCGGATCGCGGACGTCCTCGACGACGAGGAGTCCCAGCGCTGCCTCGCGGTCGGCGAGCTCTTCAGCGAGCACCACCCTGCCCAGCCCTCGATGTACCTGCAGCTCATCGGCGTCGCCCCCGACCATCAGCGGCGCGGGCTGGGAAGCCACCTGCTGGCCCCGGTGCTGGCGCGCTGCGACGCCACGGGCACACCGGCCTACCTCGAGGCCGCCACGGTGGACAACCGCCGCCTGTACCAACGGCACGGCTTCGACACCATCGGCGAGATCACCCTGCCCGAGAACGGACCGCCCGTCTGGTTGATGTGGCGAGAACCGACGGTGAGCTAGGCCGCATCCTGCGGTGGAGAGCCGTGTGAGCGGGCCGCCGCCCAGGCCTTGGCCCGGACCAGCCGGACGACGACCCGTGCGGCCGCACCGCGGCTCGTGCGGGTCCCTGCCGGGGTCACTTGTCTCGCTCGGGCACGGCCACTTGACTGCGGGCATGTCCAGCCTGGTCGCGCTCGAGCGCCGCCGCACCACCGCGTGCCGCGCCTGCGCCGACGAGCGACCCCCGGGCCACCAAGGACGGTGAGGCGCGTGCTGCGACTGCGACAGGTGGCGCTGGTGGCCGGGGAACGCGACCGGGTCGTCGACCAGCTCCGCGCGGTCCTGGGCATCGAGGTCGCCTATCGGGACCCCGAGATCGGCCGCCTCGGGCTGCACAATGCGGTCCTGCCGGTCGGCGAGCAGTTCCTCGAGGTCGTCGCTGCGGTGGACCCCGACACGGCCGCCGAGCGCTACCTCGCACGCCGCGGCGGCGACAGCGGCTACATGGTCATCATCCAGACGGACGAGCACGCCGCACACCGCCAGCGGGTCGAGGAGCTCGGGGTCCGGGTGGTCGCGCGGTTCGACGCCGAAGGGTTCACGGACATGCAGCTGCACCCGGCCGACACGGGCGGCGCGTTCCTGGAGATCGACCAGCAGGACGGCGACGGGTGGCACCCGGCCGGCCCCGACTGGCGGCAGGCCGTGCGCACCGAGGTGACCCGCGGCATCGTCGGTGTCGAGCTGGAGTGCCACGATCCGACCGCCGTGGGCCGGCGCTGGTCGCAGATCCTCGGTCGCCCGCTGGACGCCGGCGCTGCCGACGCGCCGCCGACGCTCCGCCTCGATGACGCCGCGATCAGCTTCGTGCCGACCGCCGGTGAGCGGGGAGAGGGACTGGTCGGCGTCGGCGTGGACGTCGCCGACGCCGAGCTGCTGCAGCGACGGGCCGAACAGGCCGGCCTGCCGGCAGATGCCGACGGGGTCGTCATCGGAGGCGTACGGTTCCGTGCCCAGCCCAGGGAGTAGCGCCGTGACCACACCCGACCTGCACGACCCCGACGGCCTCACGCGCTGGGTGACCTCCCCCGTGCGGATCTCCGACACCGATCTCGTCGGACACGTCAACAACGTGGCGATGGCCGCCCACGTGGAGGCCGGGCGCGTCGCCTACATCTCGCACGTCAGCTCGCAGGTACGTGACGGTGGTGGTCTCGTGCTGCGCCGGCTCGAGATCGACTTCCTGGGCGAGGTCTTCTACCCGGCGGAGCTGCGGATCGGCTCGCGTCTGCTGGGGCTCGGCAGGACGTCGTTCACGGTCGGCACCGGGGTGTTCGACGGCGGACGGTGTGTCGCCACGGCCACCGGCGTGCTCGTCCTCGTCGGCGAGGACGGCCCCGCTCCGTTGAGCCCGGCCGCGCGAACGGCGCTCGAGGCCGAGCTGCCGGACTAGGCCCTACGGCCCCCGCGGTGGAGTCATCGCCAAGTGGGCCCGCTCGATCTCGGGCCAGCCCCCGGCGCCCCGCGAGCCCCGAGGTACGGTCGGTGGAGACAGCGACGGCTGTGACGGTCGCTGCAGGAGGAACACCACGTGGTCGTGATCGTCGTCCTGCTCGCCCTGGTGCTGGTGGTGTTGCTGCTGCGGTTCTTCGGCGGTGGCGGCGGTGGCGGTGGCGGCTGGGGCTGGGGCCCACCCGGCCCCGATGGGCCCGATGACGGGCTGGCGGCCGTCCCGGAACGCGAGCGGGCCGACGCGCGATGAGCCATGTCCAGCGGCCAGCCGGGAGATCGCAGCATCGGAGCAGCCGTGGTCCGAGATGATCTCGTCGGCGTGATCCGGGAGTTCACCGGGAGCATCGTCAATCCGTTCGATCTGGATGAGCTGCTCCATCGGCTCATGGGCCATGCCACCCAGGTGGTCGACGCCGCCGGTGCAGGCATCATGCTGGCCGGCGAGGAGGGCGACCTGGGCTTCGTGGCCGCGTCGGAGCAACGGGTGGTCGAGGCCGAGCAGCACCAGGCCGAGCTCGAGGCCGGTGCCTGCTTCGAGGCGTACGCGACGAACCGCGTCGTCACGGTCGAGGACCTCGGCACGGACGGGCGCTGGCCGGACTACGCCCAGCGGGTGGCCTCGCTGGGGCTGCGCTCGGTGCTGGGCGCGCCGATGAACGCCTTCGGACAGACCATCGGCGTCATCAACTTCTACCGAGAGACCCCGTCCCGCTGGTCGCCCGAGGACGTCGACGCCGCCGAGATCATCACCTCGATGGGTGCCGGGTACGTCCTCAGCGCGAATCACCTTCGGGCCCAGCACACGCTCAGCGAGCAGCTGCATGCGGCCATCAGCTCCCGCGACATCATCGGGCAGGCCAAGGGCGTGCTCATGGCCCGCGAGGACGTGAACGCCGACGCCGCCTTCCAGATGCTGCGTCAGCGCGCACGACACGAGGGCCGCACGCTGCGCGACCTCGCCCAGGAGATCGTCGCGGACCACGAGGTCCGCGCGAGCTCCGGTGACGACCGGCGGGACCGCAACAGCTGAACCCTCAGCAGCCCACCATCGTCCGGGCCGTGGGGAATGATCGGCGTCACCGCCCAGCTCGCCCCCATCGCCCTGGCGACCCGAGGGGTCAGTCGTCCCGGAAGCGCTGCTCGCGCCAGGGGTCGGCGACGTCGTGGTAGCCACGCTCCTCCCAGTACCCGGGCACGTCACGGTCCGTGAGCCGGATCTCGGTCACCCACTTGACGCTCTTCCAGCCGTAGCGCGAGGGCACCACCAGCCGCAGCGGCCCGCCGTGGGCACGGTCCAGGGGCCGGCCGTCGTGCGCCCAGGCCAGCAGGACGTCGGGCTCCCGCAGCGCCGGCAGGTCGAGGTTGGCGGTGTAGGCGGGATGGCCCGCGACCACGGCGTGGGAGGCCTCCGGCCGGGCGTGGGCACGGTCGAGGACCTCGGCGACGGGCACCCCGGTCCAGGCGTTGTCCAGCCGGCTCCACGCGGTCACACAGTGCAGGTCGCTGGTGACCGTCACCGTGGGCAGGCCGCGGAGCTCCGCGAGCGTGAGGTCGAGCCGTCGCTCCACACGGCCGGTGACCACCACGCGCCACGCCTCGGGGTCGGCGACCTCCGGCGCCCGGCCCACGTGCAGCACCGGCCAGCCGGGCGTGAGGTGCTGGCCGGGTGGGACCCGTCGGGGGTCCTCGACGGTGGTGGGAGCTCGCGTGACGCCGGGCGTGGGCACCAGCATGGTCTCGAGCTCCTCACGGTCGATGTCGCCGATGCGGCGGGTCACCTGTGCGGTCAGCTCGTCCCGACGGGGCCCGGGCGGGAGATCGTCGACCCGCTCCCTCGCCTCCTGGAGCAGCTCCTCCGCCTCGGCGCGGGCCAGCGACGGGTCGCGGCGAGCCGCCTCCGCCTTGCGCACGTCGTCGGCGCGGCGGATCAGCCGGGTGATCGCCTGCTCGCCGTCCATCCGGTCGTCTCCTGGTCGAAGGCGCCACCGTACGATCTCCCTCACGCGGTCGCGCGACTCGACGGGAGGAGGCCCGGGCCCGTGCTGGACCAGCGCGCCACCGAGCTGCTGTCCGCCGTCGCGGACGCGCGTGGGCGCATCGTGGTGCTCACCGGGGCCGGCATCTCGGCTGCCAGCGGCATCCCGACCTTCCGGGGTCCGGAGGGCTACTGGACCGTGGGGAGCGAGGTCTACACGCCACAGCAGCTGGCGACCCTGGCGACGTTCCGTCGTCGCCCCGGCCAGGTGTGGGCCTGGTACCTCTGGCGCCTGGGCGTCTGCCGCCAGGCGTCCCCCAACACCGGGCACGAGGCGCTCGTGCGGCTCGAGGCAGAGCTCGCCGAGCGGTTCCTGCTGATCAC